>JAISVU010000013.1 GCA_031271375.1 Clostridiales bacterium
GGAATTTCTCAAACATATCAGCGGACGGGTAGCCCCGGTCAACGGTAATGATGGATTTCGCCGCGATTTCCGGCAGCTCGCCGGTCAGGAAGTCCATGTGCTTCTTGCACTGCTCACGCTCATTCATGTAGGCATTTGTGATAACGGGATCAAGCGCCCAGCCGTGCAGCACGTCGAAAAGCACCGAAACTCCGGCCATCGGGCATATGTCGGAGCCGCGTACCCCGAAATCCCAGCGGAGGTCTTCTACGCGCGGAAGCTGAAGGTATGATCTGTCAACGCCTAGAATGCGGTATCCATTCCAGGCCGTAAGCGGAT
Source organism: Clostridiales bacterium (assembly GCA_031271375.1). GTDB lineage: Bacteria > Bacillota > Clostridia > Lachnospirales > WRAX01 > JAISVU01. The sequence continues at coordinate 319 of JAISVU010000013.1, forward strand.
GATTGCCCGAATACTCCTCTTTGACTAAACTGCGCACGGCCGCCTCGAAGGGCGAGTGGTCAAAATTCGCGCGTAATTTGGAAAACGCTTGCTGGATAATAAGCCTGCCTCCTCCGTTGTGCCTGAAAAGCTCATTCAAACGCGTTTGTAGCGTCGTTGTACGCATGTCCATCATAAAGTACAGCGCGCTTGCAAACGGCATGCTGCGTCTTCGGGTAAAATCATGTTTAAGTTGTTGACATTACGGCGCGAATGGGCAAGGTTAATAACGAAGCAAGAAAAAATAAGAATTAAGGATTGTTGCCAAACGAGTTTGCATATGAAAAGCGGATATCTCCAGGCAGAGTATCCGCTTTAATTATAACCATTAGGCCAAAGATAACACGGTTGTTTTCATGAAACAAGACTCTTTTTCATTTATTGGATATTTTAAGTAACCGCGCCGCCGCAGAACTCGCAGCGGCCTTGGGCGTCCGGTGTGGTGGGCGCTCCGCAGTGGGGGCAGGTTTGAGCCGTTTTGGGGGCCGCCGCAGCGGCGATGCTGTCCCGCGCGTCTTGGCGTACTCTGGTCAACGCCTGCTTAATCTCGGCGGCTTGACGTTCAAACTCCTTAAATTCCACCGAAGCGCGTTCCTCAATGCGGTTGTTGTTCAGTTTGAACTCAATCTCATTGAAGAAGGGCGAGTTAATGTGTATCGTCAGGTAGAAATCATAGTCGACATCGTACCGGGGCGGGTTGAAGCTTACGTTGTTCCCCTGGGCGTCCTTGCGCTTAAGTTCCGTCCGGCTTTCGCGGATTTCGCTCTGGCAGCCGGTAACCTGTGAAAAGGCAATTACGTCCGGGTTTTCATTCTGCCAGCGGTTTGAGGACGTGACTATGAACTTTTGGCTGTCCTCATCAAGCAAGACCTTCGTCCTGTCCCCGAAGGTGCGGGTCACGTTAAAAGCGGCAACCTCGGCTTTGTTGGCCTCCCGGTAGACAAGATGGTCTTTGATCTCTGCTAATGTTGTTCTGCGCCTGTCCGTTGTAAAGGGCGATAGCTTTGCGGCGCAGTCCTTGCACATGTTGCCGTCCTCAAGCTTGCGGTTGCCAAGAAGCCCGATTTTCTCGCCGCAGATGTCGCAATACTTTTTATCGAATAACCCCATAACGCGCCCCTTTACTCTTTCTCGAAGTACAGCGTGGCGCCTTCGTCCGGTAACTCAATCGTATCCCCTTTGAAGATGGCGGTCATTTTTCCGTCCGGCCCGTAATCAGGCAAATCCATCTCTATCTTTTCGCCGTCAATGACGTATGTGCCTTCTACCGGTATGCCGAAATAGCTTATCGTCACTTCGGTGTCGCTCGTGAACTCGATGTAATTATCTTCGGGAATAAACCCGATCTCGGTTAGGCCTTCTCCCTCGATTTTTTCGCCCTCAGCTTCGGCGGCAAACAAAATATACTTGCCGGAAGGGGCGGACGCCTTACCGCTTTCCCCGTCCTTTTTGTTAATACACGAAGCAAACGAAAGGGCCATTACCAACGTCAGGATGATTGCAAACGCTTTTTTCATTTTAGATTCCTCCTGTGAGATATGATTTTGCGTGTTTTTAAACCGCGTCCCCGTCGTCGAAGGGATCACCGCACTCGGGGCAGAATTTGGGCGGCTTTGCTTTGTCCGCCGGTTCCCAGCCGCATTTATCGCATTTGAACTGGGGTACGCCCGCAGGCTTGGGCTTTCCGCATTCGGCGCAGAACTTGCCTTTATTTACAGCGCCGCAGGAGCATTTCCAGCCGTTGGGATTTTCCTCAGGCTGCGGCTTGCCGCATTCGGCGCAGAATTTTCCGGTGTTTCCTTTGAAACCGCAGGAGCATGTCCAGCCCGAAGGGATAGGCGGCGCTTGCCCGGCCGGGGCGGGTACTGTGGTGTTCATGTTATAAAGCTCCCCGGCGTTCACGCCGCCGGATTGGTTCGCCATGTTCATCCCCATAAAGGCCATCGCGGAACCCGCGCCTTCGTTGGCCGCTGCGGTCTGCATCGCCGCCGCCTGGGCGCCTACCAGATGGGCTGCAGCCATAGCCGGGTCACGGAAAGCGGCGTTTCGCTGAAGCTCCTTTATAATGTTCTCGTCTTCGTCGCTTGCCTTTATCCCGGATACTCCCAGCGACACGATTTCCAGGCCCCGAAGCTCCCGCCATTTAGCGGAAAGAAGCTCGTTAAGAGCCTCGGCAAGCTCAATCGTGTGGCCCGGGAGCATGGAATAGCGTATCCCCATTGCGCTGATTTTGGCGAAAGCGGGCTGTAGAGCCGTCATAAGCTCGGTCTTAAGCTGCCCGTCGATTTTATCGCGGGTATAGCTCTCCGCTATGTTTCCGCAGACGTTTGTATAGAATAGAATCGGGTTTACAATACGATAACTGTATTCCCCAAAGCAGCGGACGGAAATGTCCATATCCAACCCGATGTTTGTGTCCACAACCCGGAACGGCACCGGGTTTACCGTACCGTATTTGTTCCCGGTCAGCTCCTTCGTGTTGAAATAGTAAACCCGCTGGTCCCGTGGGGCCGCGCCGCCAAACGTGAAGCGTTTGCCTATGCTCTTAAAGGTCTCTATAACGCTCTCGCCCAAGTCCCCGGTAAAAACCGTCGTTTCGGCGGCGTCGTCATAGGCGAACTCTCCCGGTTCGGCGCATATTTCAGAAACCTTCCCTTGATCCACGATAATCATGCACTGACCGTCAGCCACTGCGATTAAGGAGCCGCTTGTAATGACGTTGTCGCTGTCATGGATGTTTGAGGAACGATCGCCAGCCCGCTTCTTCCCCTTCACGGCCATCACATTCTCAGGAAGGGAGTCGCAGTAGAAGAACTCTTTCCACTGCCCGGCAAGAGCACCGCCGACGGCTCCCGCCGCCGCTTTAATCAATCCCATTATGTAGCCCCCTTTATTTGCTTAGAATAACCGTCTTTGTAACATTGTCCCAAAAGACCTCATACCCGAAGCTCTCGGCGATAAAGCTCACCGGCAGCATAGTCCGGCCTCCCACTATTACCGGAGCGGTGGCAAGCTGAACGATCTCGCCGTTCCGAGTGGCCGCTGCCTGGCCTATAACAAGGGTCAGGATTACGCCGTCCTTGCTAAGAACGACTGTCTGGATATCGGGGAACCACTGGACGTTTCCGCCCATCGCTTCGACAATGGCGCTGACAGGAAGCATTGTGCGCCTGTCGGCTACAAAGCTTGTCGTGCCCTGCTCGTCTATTTGTTTGACCTGGCCGTTAACCGTCATCGTAGGCTGGTTTATAACCATCGCTATAGTCGATAGCTTTTGATTTGAATAGGCCAGGTCGTAAGTCCTGACGGTTTTGACGGCGGGAACACCCGCGCCGTTGGCGTTTTCGGCCCATACCGAAACCGTGTACTGGGTATCGGGCTGCAAGCCCCGGAAGTAGATAATGTTCGAGCCGAAGGGCGTAAAGAAAACCTTCTGCGGCTCGCCGCCGTCAAGCTGGGCGTAATAGGCCTTGATTATACTGCCCCCGTCGTCGCTGACATGGAGCCAGTCCGCCTCGATGGAATCCGTGCTTGTCAACACCCGGATAACCGGGGTTCCCGGCAAGCCGCCTCTTGAATGCCGGGCTTCAGGGCTCCGTTTGGGATTATATGGCGTCGGCCTCGGCGGGGCGGGCGTTGGGGCGAAGTAGTAAACCTCCGGTACTTCAGCGGGTAAAATTGTTACCGACGGTTCCGCCGTGCTATAAGGTTCGATTGTCTCTGGCAGCCAGGGCGGAAGCGTCGTCTGGCTGGCAGGCGGGTTGTATGCCGTGGGCCTGGGCGGAGCCATCGTCCGGTTGGCTTGCGGGTTATACTCTGTCGGCCTGGGCGGAGCCATCGTCCGGTTGGCTTGCGGGTTGTATTCCGTGGGCTTCGGCGGCGGCTCGGTATATGTGGGAAAAGGCGCAGGACTTGCTTGCGGCGGCCGTTGGTATTCATCTATTGGATAGGGCGTCGGGCTGGGAACCGGATCATAAGGCAGATAAGCAAAGAGCTTCGTGCTTTTGTATCCCGCCGATATTCCCGTTACCGCGCAGGCAAGAGCGAACGTGATCACGAGCCTAAGGTATTTATTTATAACTGACATCTCCTTTCCAGCTTTATCGGACTTTTCGAACAGAAAATCTTTCCTCTCTGTGCCTCCGTGCCTCTGTGCGTAAAAACAATCAACGCGCAAGCCGGTTAGTTTAGCACACAGAGGCACAGAGGCACAGAGGCGCGGAGAGAGAATCGCATAATTTCGAAAGATTATCCAAACTGGGTTGTCAAAAGAAACCTCATACCTCTTACGTTCATCCTACAGCAAGCTCGATGCTTATCACTTCGCCGTTTTCGTCCAGCGTAATCATACAGGCGTCCCCGGTCAGTATATCCTCAAAGATATCGGTGTCAAAGTTTCTCGGCAGCGGAAAGGCGACGGAGGCCTTAATAGTATTGACATGGGTCTCCGCGTTCTCATCGTACTCATAGGGGTCAGCCCAGACTACGCCCAGTTCCGCGTCATACTCTATTATCGCCGCGTATACCTCGTCCTCATAAAGCTTCTTTGAGAACGCCAGCACCACAGGCCGTTCCCCGCTGTCCGCCCCGCTGTATTCCGGGTCATAGGGAATAAACGTCATGATCTGCCTGCCCTGGTGGTATGTAAGCCGATCAAGCATGAACTTCTCGTCTTCCATATTCTCGTCCTCGTAAACCAGCGTCAGCGTGTCGGGTTCGCTTCCGTAACCCGAATAGCCCGCCTCAATATAGCCCATGTACTCGACCTTTTCGCCGTCCTCGTCCTCCACGGCCATGCTGAATCCTAGCTCGCTGTATATCGTAAGTTCAAGCCCGCCGACGCTTTCCGGGAAGAACTCCCACGTCCCGGTAAGGTACTCTTTTAGCTCGGGTATACCCGTAGTATAAGAATCATCCGAACTGTCATCCCAATTATCCTCGGAAAAGTACCCGGCGAAATCGTTTACCGACTCAAATTCGTATTCAAGCTGTTCCTCGCCGCCATAACTGAACAGCGGGTCGCCCTCCCGCAGTTCAAGCGTGAGCCACATGGCGAAATCCGGCTCAATTGCAACGCTGTAAACACCGTTCACCTGCTTAGGCAAATCCGACAGATTCTCGTCGTAGAGGTTCCAAAAATCGGTGAAGTCAAAAACTATGCTGCCTAGAGCATAGTCCTCCTTCTGACCTACCGCCGTGATTACCTCATAGGTTCCGGTATAGCCCGCCACGGAATCCTCCTCTCCGGCGGGTATTATGTCAAAGGAGCATATCTCCTCGTCGGACAGCCACAGCTTCCCGGTGTAATCGTATTCGTTGTCCCCATTTTGAAGTAGCGGCGCGGACCATTTGATGAAATCGCCGAATATGGGGTAGAACTCCTTTGAGATTCTCACGTCATGGCGCAGCCCGTCGCCGTCGATGGCATAGAATGTGCTTTCGCCGGTTTTAGGCTTGTCATGCTCGATAGAAACGATGTCCTTGAGCCAGGGCAGCGTCGCGAAGGTGTAGGAGTAGTCAAGCCCGCCGATGAAGGGCCAGTCCGCGTCGGTGTACTCGATGGTTCCGTCCTCCATAAGGAGCATGATTACCGGCAGCTTCATTTCCACGCCCTTCTCCAAGTATTCGCCGAAGGGGTCTACGGAGTAAGCCATGTCCTCAATATAGCCTATGCAGACGTCGGCCACCGCCCCCGCGTTCGTGGTGATTTCATAAGGGCCGGGGCTAAGGTCGGCAAGATAAAAGGCGTCTTTAGGCATTCCGTGTTCCACAAGCTGCTCCTGCCAGCTTTCCAGGTCGAAGAAGATTTCAGCCGTCCCGTCTTCCACAGTTACGGTGAACAGGCCCTCCGCGTCCTCTTTCGTAATCACGCCGCTCTTGGCCTTCGCGGACGACAAACTAAACCCGGTAAGCGTTGTGAAACTCATTGCCAGAGCTAAGAGTATTGCAAGCCTTCTTTTCATCGTGATCCTCCTTAATTGAGTAATTTGCCGTTATTATACAATAAAAAAATCCCTTTCGCCCTACCCGCAGCGGGTAGTTTTTAAGGGAAGAGCCGAGAAAAAAGAAGAGCCGAGAGCTGAGATAGTTACTTCAAAAGATGCCGGTTGGCAAAACGCTTGTTCTTGTCCCCTGTTTGTGATACAATAATGATCGTAGAGAATTTATATTTCCTTGAAAAAAAGTAAAGCCAATACGCATACCCCGCCGTTACAGCCAAGAGCGCGTAGGAGCGGGGGTCATCACGCCCAGGGCATTATAAATCGGACACCACGGCGCGTCAAGGATGCCGCGCCCTACGGACCAGGCGGATATGGAATTCGCCCCACAAGTTGTGGAGGGATGCTGATTGCGAACATCTGTGGAAAGATCGTCAAGTATACCAGGGTATGTATACGTTCTTGTTTCGCCGTTTTCAAAGCATGTCAAACTTGGGGGGACAACCATTTCTCCTATGAAGCGAATCCGAGAGATTAACGCGGTCGAACCGTACAAATCACAGGGACCTTGGACGTTGCATGATTTTCGCCAAGTGAGCGATTGGCGAACGGCGGAACGTCATTTGCATGATCTTTTTCGCAGCAAATTAGTCCTCTCCATACCCGGCCAGAAGGAATTTTTTTCCATTAGCCCTCGTGAGGTGTCGAATCAGTTGAACGAACTTGATCCT
>JAISVU010000054.1 GCA_031271375.1 Clostridiales bacterium
CGGTTGTTTCAGTTCGCGGGTATGGAACATTGGCTGGATTTACAAGGAGGATGGACGCTGAGTCTGTTTACGAATACAGCAAAAGGACGCTATTTTACCATTAATATAGCCAAACATGAAGTTGCCTTCAGTTCTTTGGCTAAACCAGACTGCGAACAAATGAATATGGTTTACATGGATAGTCTAATTCTTGATTTTCCTGAAACTGTTAAATGGATAAAAAACCATCGAGGAGAATTTTCTGATGATTCCTACAAAAGTGCCCTCCCACATAGCGTAAGCATACAAATTCCCTGTCAATTTGAACAGATGAACGCATTCTTGCAGTTACCGGGTGTACGCAGAGCCATTGTGGCTTACTGGACAGAAAGCATACTTCGGCTTCGTGACAGCCATTGCTTGAGCCTGTTTGCGCGATTTCACAATTATAACGCGGTTGCCGCCATCCTAGAACAGTTGCGGAAATAATATAACTCCTGTCCGTACGGGCGGGGGTCATCCCGCCCACGGCATTATAAACCGGACACCACGGCGCGTCAAGGATGCCGCGCGGGTGGTAGGATGAAAGAGGATGGAAACGGCAAAGAGTGTTGAATATACTACAGGGGGTTAGGTGCATGGACTGTTTGATTTGTGAACGCATTGAAAGGATAAAATCATCCGAAAATCCGTATTTTGTGTATGAACTTGAAACCGGCTATGTGGTGATTGGCGACCATCAGCATTTTTTCGGGTACTCGCTGTTTTTATGTAAAGAACACGTCACGGAGCTTCACTTCTTGCCTAAAGCCAAGAGGTTAAAGCATTTGGAGGAAGTATCGCTGGTCTATGAAGCGGTTTACAATGCTTTCAAACCAGAGAAAATCAATTGTGAACTGCTGGGAAACGGCGATTCTCATGTACATTGGCATATCTTTCCCCAAAGGGCTGGAGATATGCCCAGAAAAGGCCCTGTTTGGTGGCTGCCCCAAGAAACGATGTATAATGATGCGAACAGACCAAGCCCGGCTGCATTGGAAGCAATGAAAGAGCTATTAAGGAAAGAGATAGAGACTCTTGTCACCGCAGTATAAGCATTATCTTCAGCACCTTGTTGCCGAATTAAAAAATGGACACGAAAATCAAAGAACCAAGTGCCGGGCTTAAACCCAACCATCTCGGCCCTCAGCCCTTCTTTTATCTCGGCTCCAGCTAATACAGCGGGTTAATCCATCCGTTGGAAATCATATGAAACGCAAGGTCAACGGCCTTCGTAAAGCCTGTCTTGGCAAGCATGTTCGCTTTATGATATTTTACGGTGTTCAGGCTTATAAACAGCTCGTCCGCTATTTCCTTGCTGGTCATGTGCTTGCACATTAGGCGAAGGACTTCCATTTCCCGCTCGGTCAAAGGAGCCTCCCCCGCGGGAAGGGGTAATGTCCTGGGCTCCGGGAAGAAGGTCTTGCCTTCCATAACGCCTAACGCCACTTCTGTAAAATAGTCCAGGCTCTTGCTTTTGAATATAAAGGCGTGGGCTCCGGCCTCCTTTGCCCTTGGGGCGTAGGTAATCTCGTTAAAACCCGACATAACGATAACTTTTATATCCGGGAACTTTTGCCGTATCTCCTTCGCGGCGGTAAGGCCGGAAGCGCCGCCTTCCGTGCATACGTCCATCAAAACCAGCCCCGGCCGGAGCTTCTCGCAGAAAATATCCGAATACGCCGCGCTTGGGAGCTTGCCCACAACCGTGAACCGCCCGGTCTTTGATAGCGCCGTTTCAAGGGAATCGCACATGGACTCGTGATCATCCACTATAAGAGTCTTAATCATCATTTTCACCTTCCGGAACCGTTACGGTAAGCACAAAACCCGGATAAGACGTAATTGCCATCATACCGCCGATAAGTTCCGCCCTTTTTCTGATGCCGCTCAAACCGCCGCCTTCCGTAACTTCTCCCGACGGGGGGCGTCCGTTGTTTGTTATACGCAGACGCCGCTGATTATCCTCCGTTAATATTTGAACGGAAACGTCGGTGGCGAAGCCGTGGCGCACCGCGTTTGTTACGGCTTCTCGAATTATGTCGGCGAACAGGCGGCTCGTTTCGTCAGTTTCCGGCAATTCGCCGCTTACCCAGACGTTCACTCCGATTGAGGCGTAGGTCTGTACAAGGCTTAACAGCTCGTCCTGAGGAACCGCGACAGCTCCCGCTTTCAGCTCGTTTAAAAGTCCCCGCGATAGGCCCCGCAGCAGCTTACAATCCGCAGGCCCTTCGCCCCGCACCGCCCGGAGCATAAGGGTCAGCCGCTCGCCTAATATGTCGTGAGCACGGGCTTTCGCCCTGTGCCTTTCCCTTTCGTGGCTTATGACGTTAAGATTCTCTATCATTTCCCGCAGCTCTTTCCCCCGCTCCTTCAGCCGCGCGTCCCTGAGCTTAAGCTCCTCGGTCAGCTTCCAGGGCTCGGTTATGTCGGAGGCTGTTATCTGGACGTACTTTCTACGCTTTATGTCAATATCCGTTCTGACAAACATCCATACCGAGCCGTCGATGAGCTTCCACAGCTTATCCTCGGGCAGCGATCCGTAAAAATGGGTATGGTTACGCAGGTAGTTCCCGCCCGCTATAACCCGCATCAGTTTTTGCATACGCTCGTTGCAAAGGAGGACGGCTCCGTCAGGCTCACCGAACAGCACTCCGGTACGAAGCGAGTCCACCGCGTTTTTTATTGACAGGGCGGAGACGTTTGCTTTTACTCCCCGATATCGAAGCGCGCAGAGATGAACGGCTCTAAAAAGCCAGAAAACCAGCATCGCAATGAAAAAATACGGAAAGAGAGCGCCTAACCTTTGTTCAGTATATGGCAGTATTATAACCGAAAAGGCGGCGGTAAGCAAGGCCCGGGGCTTTTTCGCGGTTAGCGCCGATATAAAAGCGGTAAAGGACACGGCGATAACGGCGGCTATCCGCAGGCGTTCATAGCCGCCGGGCACCATAAAGCCTAATGTTATGGCGTTTAACATTCTTCCGTGCATTAACGAGGATACGACGATGAGGAACAGCAAGGCCAGCTCAGGCAAATTCCACAAAACCCTAAAATCTTTTCGTATTGTGTTAAAATAGTTCATAACCCAAGCCAAAGATTGCGCCAAGACGCATAGCGCGATAAGAAAAGTGACGCAGAGGCGCAAACCCTCCGGCCATGTATAGAAGCTATACACCGGCTTCACCTCCTCCCGGGAAATTTAGGCTTATGCCCACAGTATCGTCGTCCAGGTCTTTTAGCGCGTACACCCCGCCGTCCTGGGAAATGGCGGCTTCCAAGCGGCTGTCCAGCTTAAACTCGTCGCTCCCCGCAGACGGCAGTATCTTCATTGTCTGATCCCTGTTTTTATCTGCTTCCAGCGTCGCCAGCATATTGGCGCAATCGTTCTCCGCCGCCCACCGTATAGCCGCGTAAAAGAAGTCGTAAAACAGCGCGGCTCTTCGCGCGGCTATCAAACCGTTTATTTTACAGGTCACAATGACGTTAACCCCCGCTAGCACCGCTACTTCCGCCAGCTCGTCCAGGTATACGGCCAGCTCGTTCGCCGGAAGCGTATCTTCCTCCATCTCGCGGAAGAACAGGTTACACAGCCGCTTAAGATAACACAGCAGCAGCGCGGCCCGCGCCGTTTTTATCGAATTGCCCGGTTCGTCTTCCAATCCGTCCATCATTTCCGTCAGCCTTGAAGCATGGGACGATATCTTTTCCTCAAGCCGGGACATCAAAGCGGTTCTGGCGTTTTCCTCGTCAACAGAGCGTTTAACCCGCTCCCGCTCAGACAGGACGGCGTTTGCCGCCTGCAGTCTCTTGACGGATTCAGCCGTTTTATTATGCAGCCGGTTGAGCTCGCTTATATCTTCCCGCCAAAAAGCGCGGCCTCCGATAATATCCGCTCCGTGAATCAGCGTGTTTTCATCCGCAGTATAAGGCTCGGGAACAGCGGCGGCATGTGAGGACAAAACCTCGTTTCCTTCACGGTCAATTATCCGCATATCCAGAGTCGAATGAGTAAAAAGCAAGGAATACTTGGTATTGACGGGGATTAATCCAGTTCTCAACGCGGCCTCAAGAAAAAGCAGCGCGAATAAGCCTATGGTCAGCGTATAGTCGCTTTCCCACGCCAGAGGAATCCGATTGACATATCCGTATCCGTATACCGCCAACGCCGCGCAAAAGCATATCGGGAACAGCACCTGCCTCCTTCGCGGGTTTTTTAGGCTCTTAAAAAGCAAGACCCCTATGGCGGCTATGAAGGGGAGAATGAAGCCCGCAAGCACAAAATAAAACGCAACGCCGTAGCCGTAGTCCCTTGACCAGTCTGCATTCATATTAAGCCGGAATACCAGGTTATGGAGGTCGTTTGTCATTACAAGGGCGAAAAGCAAGGCGTTCACAGTAACCAAAACGCGGAACCATCTTGGTTTCATTCCTTCAGGCTTGTCAACGCAAAGAGATATCCGCAGCAAAGCCAGCGGAAGCGCAAGCTGGAACAAATAAAACCCGTACCAAAGATAACGTGCTAAAACGGTCGCCGCGGGAAGCTGATACTTAATCAGCCGCAGGACAACCCAGCCCAATAGTATAACGCCCGCAAGAAGCGCCGCCCGCCTTACGTCCCTTTGCATGACCCGGTTTACGATAGAGGCCATCCATATAACCGCCAGGACGATATATACCAGGACGACGAATTGATGCTCCCTGCTGTCAGCCGAGCTGTACAGGCGGGTATGCAGAACCTCCCTGCGTATGATTCTGACATAGTCTTGAAGGGCTTCATTGAAACTCTTATAATCGAAACGCTTATAATCGGCAATCCTCGCCGCGTTCTCATATTCAGGCGGCTGCGGCGTAATATTTTCCGTAAAAGCCAAAGGTTCGTTCGATAAAAGCCCCTTATCATAGGTAAGCGTGCCTTCTAAGGGTATAATGACCTCTATTTGTTTTCCGGCTTCTTTCATTTCCTCTGCCTGATAATCAAAGCAGATCACTATAGGCGTCTCGAAAGTATTAAAGACAAGGTTTCCGGCTTCTTCCAGCTTTTCAAGAAGTTCCGCAGCCGAATGCAGCGTAAAGCCGTCCCCTTCCAAGCCGTAAGCTATCGCGGCCATTAACAGCGGGCCTGTTACCGCCTCGTCATTTATCCCCACATCCACGCAGGCGGCGGGGAGACAGCCCCAGCCGTTAATAGCCGCGTCCGTTTTGCCCCGGTCAACGGCTATAACTACTGTCGCCGAGCGTAAAGGATACCAATACTTGGCCGCACCTGCGTTAAGGGCGGGAATGGCTTGCGCGTCAAAAACCTCGATAGCCCCCTGTTGATTTGCGGCTTGGTTTGAAGCATTTCTCACGGCGCACCCGGACACGACGAAAGCGGCACACACCAAAACAAGAACCATCCGCTTCAAACTGGACGCTTTATCGCCTGCCATTTATACCGCCTCCGGAATCCCTTTGGCGACTATTTTACCATACCTTAACGAACAGCGCACTACCCGTCACGGGTAGTTTTTTGAACAAATATTACTTGCATAAAAATTAGTTGTTGGTACAGTCAGTCGATAAGGGATGTTATAGCTAACCGGCACCAATTCATATGTCTGCCATAATGAGCCTATGGCCCGTTCTAAGCCTACCGGAATAAAATTTTCACCTTTTGCACCACCCCTAACACGATTCCCCATACTATGACACGTTTCCAATGCTGATTGAATGACGGGTGCATACATTGCTCGATGGGCGCAGAAAACGGCAGTCAAAAGGCCATCTAAAAGTAATGTCAACAACTTAATCCCCACGCTCTAGGAGCGCCACGGTGAACGAAAAAAACGATGTGGTCACAGAGCGTGGATTTTTGTGCAGATAACAGCTATAATCACCCTAACGGCATCAGCTCGGTTTTTCTTTGTGCTACGAGCTCGAAACTTAATCAGGGAAAGGCCCCCGCATCGCACCGCGGATTGTTCCATGCCTTAGGGCGAAAG
>JAISVU010000061.1 GCA_031271375.1 Clostridiales bacterium
GATGCCAGTGCGACAGTTCCGCCGTGGGCTTGAACGAACTCCTTTACAATGGCAAGGCCCAGGCCGCTGCCGGTCTTGTCCTGCCCTCGGGAGAGGTCGGATTTATAGAAGCGGTCGAAAATACGTTTTTGCTCCTCGGCGGGGATGCCGGGGCCGTTGTCCTTAACGCATACCTTTAAGCGGTTTGAACGGCGCTGATCCGCCGCCGTCGCGATTATGACGGTTCCGTCCTGCCCGGTATACTTCACCGCGTTGTCTATCAGGTTATAGATAACGCGGTGTATTTTTTCATAATCGGCTTCGACGATACTCTTCTCGTCGGCAAAGCTCACCTCGATGTCCAGGTTCTTGTCGTTAATGCGCCGTTCAAACGTAATGAGCGTCGTGCGGATCAATTCGTTTATGTCAAAATGCGACAGTTTAAGCTCCAAATCGAAATTCTGAAACTTGCCGATGAACATCAGGTCATTGGCCATTTTGGTTATACGCTCCGTCTCGTCCAAGACGATACGGAGGTATTTTTCCTGGTTCTCCTGCGGGATCGTGCCGTCCAGCATGGCTTGGAGGAAGCCCTTCATTGACGTAAGGGGCGAGCGGAGATCATGCGAAATGTTTGAAATAAACGCCCTGCGGCTGATTTCTTGATTCTCCAGGCTCTCCGCCATAAAATTAAAGCTCTCGGCCAGCTGGCCTACCTCGTCCCGTGTTTTGACGTTTAGCCGCCGGTCAAAGCTCCCCGCCGCTATAACCTTCGCGGCGTCGTTCATCTGGCGTATCGGCCGGGATATGGTTCTGGACGATAAATAGATCATGCCAAACGCGATAAGGCCGGAAGAGAGAAGGCACAGCAGGGCAATGAACATAACCTCCCTGATGCTCTCGTCAATCTCCGCCACCGGGGAGTTAATGAATACGAAGCCATAAAAGCCGTTGTTAAAGATTATCGGATGGGCTACAACGATCATGCGCTCGTCGAAAAGTCCGTTGAGGGTTCCTATGGTGGTTACGACCTTACCGTCAGACGAGCCGTACTCCGGCGCGCTGTTGATGATATCGCTTATGCGCGTCTCGTCTTTAGCCAGATTAGGCGTCCATCCGATAAGCCTCAGCCCATTATCATACCATACCGCGACAAAAAAACTGGCCCCAAGATAATTATATAAAGAGTTCATCTCATTCTCAAACGTGGGATTGAATACCCAGCCGAATCCGCCGTGGGCGATGTACGTGTTAATATATTCCTCGCTTATGCGCTTGCTCTGACGCGTCAGGGCCTCCTCCGTCCGGTTATAAAAATATCCGCTGACTGTCCAGAACAGAGCAGCGCTGAGTATTAAAAACACTACAAGCAAATTCCCCAGATAAACGATAAACTGCCTGCGGAAGATCGTGCGGAACATCAGCGTTCTCCCGTATCGAACTTATACCCGACGCCCCAGACGGTCTTAATCCCCCAGGAATCCTCTCTGGGCATTTTTTCCCTTACGCGCTTTACATGGACATCCACGGTGCGCGGCTCGCCGGCGAAGTAATAGCCCCATACCTTGTCCAATAACTGGTCGCGGGTAAAGACGATGTTGGGATTGGACGCTAAAAAGTACAGCAGCTCGAATTCCTTAGGCGGCAGTTCCAGGGTTTCGCCGTAGTAGATGACTTGGTATGTGGCGGGGTTGATTGTCATGTTCGGTACGACGATCTGGCGGGCGGTTCCCTCCTTGCGGTCATAACGCCGCAGGACGGCCTTAACCCTGGCCACAAGCTCCTTAGGCTCGAAAGGCTTTACGATATAATCGTCCGCGCCTAGTTCCAGGCCAAGAACCTTGTCGAAGGTCTCGCCCTTCGCTGTAAGCATGATAATAGGCACAGTGCTGATACGGCGAATCTCCCGGCAGACCTCATAGCCGTCCTTCTCCGGCAGCATTAAATCCAGAATAACCAGCGACGGGGAAAAGCGCGAAAACTCATCCAGGGCCTTGCCTCCCGCGTGGGCTTCCCTGGTCTCATATCCCTCTTTATTAAGGTACAGGCTCATAAGCTCCGCTATATGCACATCATCGTCAACAATGAGTATTTTCGTTTTCCCCGACATCGTCTCACCGCCCCGTTATTATCATATAACAGAATTATAGCCGAAAAATGAACAAACTGTTAATAATTGTTTTGAAGCCATCCGCACTGTAATTTCCTCGTCTGGGGTTAAAAACATTATTTTCATGTCGTCACCGTTCTTTCTGATAGTGATTTTATTATATACGAATATTCTATTGAATGCAATTAATTTCATTTATCATACCGGAACTTCAAAAATTCCATTGACAATCTTGATATTTTAGATTATAATAGCACAATGTTCGCTGTAACATCAAGTACGTGTAGCTCAGTTGGATAGAGCGTCTGACTACGGATCAGAAGGCCGAGGGTTCAAATCCTTTCACGTACATCAGTGTGAGTGTTCTTATAGGATTTGAGGAGTTTTGAGCTTCTCAAATCCTGGGAGCACTCAAAAACTAAAGGTTGACTATCTTTAAAGATAGGGAGTGGCTTACTGCTGCTCCTTTTCTCGTCTTTATCGAAACTTCCGGCCTCAAACTAAGCAACGGCCATATAGAACATGCAGTGTGTAACATTTTGACAAGAGGAAGGCAGAGAATTTTTAACGAATGCCTTTCTCGCCAATGCAGAAGCCGCTGATCCTGGGTAAACCCTAATTAAATATTATGACTTGTAATAGTCAGCGGAATGTAATATAATGGATTTGCAATTAAAAATAAGGAGGTAATGCAATGAAGAAACTGGTAACAGCGGTTCTTTTGGCTGCGATGCTTCTTTCGCTGGCAGCCTGCGCCACGCCTCAAACGACAGACGGAGGATCGGACGGCGGCACAATCACAGTAGGTTTTGCTCAGTGCAAAGCCGACGAATCAGACTGGCGCAAAGCCAACACCATTTCGATGCAGGAAGCCCTAAGCGCGGAAAACGGCTACAATATGATCCTGGCCGACGCGAATAACGACGCCGCCAAGCAGGTTGCGGACGTTCAAGGGTTCATTGACCAGGAAGTTGACTACATAGTGATCGCCGCCGTTAATATGGACGGCTGGGATACTGTGCTCAAGAACGCTCAGGACGCCGGTATCCCCGTCATCCTTGTAGACCGCACCGTCAACGCCTCCGAAGACCTGTATACCTGCTGGGTCGGATCGGGATTTAAAGAAGAGGGCGTTAAGGCCACCGATTGGCTTGCCTCGCATTTTGGCGACGCCGAAGTGAATATCGTGAACCTTCAGGGACAGCTGGGTTCCTCAGCTCAGGTGGGCCGCAGCGAGGCTCTCGTTGAAGCCGTCGAAGCCAATGATAACTGGACGCTCCTTGAACAGCAGACCGCCGACTGGAGCACCGACACCGCCAAAGAAATCATGACCACCTGGATTCAGCAGCATGATAACATCAACTGTGTTTACGCCGAGAACGACAACATGGCAGACGGCGCCATTCAGGCCCTTCAAGAAGCCGGTATCGAAGTCGGCGGAGATAACGGCGTAGCTATCATCTCGTTCGACGCCAACCGCGCGTACCTCGAAATGACCCTCGCCGGGCTCATCAACTGTAACGTCGAGTGTAACCCTCTCCACGGGCCTAAGGTGGCCGAGATCATCCAGATGCTTGAGAACGGCGAACAGCCCGCCAAGAGCGAGGTCGTCGAGGAGTCCGCATTCTTCTACAACACTATAACCCAGGAAATAATAGACGCCAGAGCGTACTAGAACCTGGAATATTGAATTTAACCGGTTCGGGGAATCTGGGGATATCCCCGGCCTCGGGCCGGTTTTTTTGAAGCACCCTGTTTTTTAGGTGTATAAAAAGGCGGTGTACAAATGGAACGAATGTGGATCAGCGAGGCCATGATGAAGTACCCTAAGCAGTGGATTGTTATGGTAAACGTCAGCAGTGAACCGCAGACATATAAAACTATGGGCGATGTATATCGTGTTACATCTGATAAAAAAGAGGCTTATGACTTGGCTATCGAGCTGGGGGATTCGCTTGGGCATACCACCGTGATAGAAGGTTTTGACGACAGGCCGCAGATTGGAGGGTTTACGTTATCGTCCCGATAATCATACCGTTTATGCCCAACAACCTCGGCAGGGTTATGGGCGAGGCGTTTGTGTCGACCAAAGATGGGAAATCATTCGAGAGCGTCCGGTTCAAATTGGACTCGGGTTCGGATTTTACGACAATAAGCTGCGACGATTTGAGGCTTCTGGGATACAGTCAGGAGTATCTTGAGGAATGCCCTCGCTATCAATATGGGGCTTTTTTGGCATCCGAAGAAGGAATCCTTACGCTCCGGTATATTAAGAATGTCTCAATTAAATTCAGCGACAGGGAAATTCAAGGCTGCCGGCTTTTCTTTGCCCTCGATACAAACCTTCATAATTTATTGGGCAGCGATATTTTAAAGTATTTCAACAGAGAGATAGATTATGATAATGGGGAATTAAGATTATACGAACGCAAAGAAAAGCCGCAGCTTTCAACAGGGGAACAGCCTATACATATTTATGCGATAGAATCGCACGAGGTATATAAAGCATGGATACCATCCTAACAATGCGTAACATCACCAAAACCTTCCCCGGCGTGCGGGCGCTCCATAAGGTTGACTTCAACCTGCGTAAGGGTGAGATACACGCCCTTATGGGGGAGAACGGCGCGGGGAAGTCCACGCTGATCAAGGCGCTGACCGGGGTGTACCCGATGGACGAAGGCGAGATAACGATCGGGGACAGGAAGACCGCGGTCAGCTCGCCCCAGGATGCCCAGCGGAAGGGGATAAGCACCGTATATCAGGAGGTCAACCTCTGCCCTAACCTGACCGTGGCGGAGAACCTGTTTTTAGGCAGGGAGCCACGGCGCTTAGGGCTGATAAGCTGGCGCAGAATGCAAAGCCAATCCGCCGAGCTGCTGAAAACCCTGAACATCCAAGCGGCTCCCTCGGCGCAGCTGGACAGCTGTTCGATAGCGATTCAGCAGATGATAGCCATTGCGAGGGCGGTGAGCATTAATTCAAAGGTATTGATATTGGATGAGCCTACGTCGTCGCTGGACGAGGGCGAGGTGCGGAAGCTGTTCGCGCTGATGCGCCAGCTCAGTGAACAAGGCGTCGGCATTGTCTTTATCACGCATTTCCTTGAACAGGTATATGCCGTTTGCGACCGGATAACCGTGCTGAGGAACGGGGAGCTTGTCGGGGAGTTCGCGGTGCAGGATTTGCCCAGGCTGCAGCTTGTGGCTAAGATGATGGGTAAGGAGCTGGACGACCTAGCCGAGATATCGGCAAAGAAAAACGAAACCATAGCAATAGCGGAGGACGAGC
>JAISVU010000324.1 GCA_031271375.1 Clostridiales bacterium
GTCGTCGCGCCTATCATCTGGATTTCGCCCCTGGACAGCGGCGGCTTCATAATGTTAGACGCGTCTATCGCGCCTTCGGCCGCGCCCGCGCCGATTATCGTGTGCAGCTCGTCCACGAAGAGCACCACGTTCCCCGCCTGGCGCACCTCGGACATCACGCGCTTTATCCGCTCCTCAAACTCGCCGCGGTACTTGCTCCCCGCCACCATTTGGGACAAATCCAACGCCACGATGCGTTTGCCTTTAAGCGTCTCAGGTATGTCTCCCGAGACGATCTTCTGGGACAGGCCCTCAACGATGGCCGTCTTGCCGACGCCTGGGTCGCCCACAAGGCATGGGTTATTCTTCGTCCGGCGGCTCAAAATTTGTATGATCCGCTGAATCTCAGTCTCGCGGCCCACAATCGGGTCAAACTTCGTTTCCTCCGCCATCTGTGTGTAATCCCTGCTGAAGGCGTCAAGCGTGGGGGTCGCGGATTTGGAATTGCGGTTTTTCTGGGGTTTTTGCATACTCTGCGGGAAATTCCCCGCCATAAGCCCCGCGAAGGGCGTTGCGATATGCGGCGGCCTTTGCTCCACATTCTCATTTATAAGGGCCATCAAATCTTCATACGTCTTTTGCAGGTTGACGCCCAGCGACGAAAGAACCTGCCCGGCGAAGGAATCCTGCTCCCTCAATATCGCGATGAGCATATGCTCGGTGCCGATGTACCCGGCGTTCATCCGCTGGGCCTCCGCGCCGCTGGCCTCCAGTATCCGCTTTGTGCGCGGGGTGAAGAGCTTAGGCTCGCCGTCGCCGGATGCGCCGGGGTTGTACTGATCCCCAAGCATCTCAATAATCCGGCGCTCCGCGTCCGTATCACGCACATTCTGGGCCTCCAGCGCCTTCGACGCCACCGATCCCTGCGTGCGCAGCAATCCCAGCAGCAAATGCTCCGTCCCTAAGTAGTTATTGTTAAGGCGCATCGCGGCTTCGCTCGCGAGCCGGATCGCCTCCTGCGCTTTCTCTGTAAATCTGCCGTTCATTCACTAACCTCCAATAGATTTTTCATAGTTCAGTCTAGCGGGATGTAATAATCCAGGATTATATCGCCGTTCCCGTCGGGCGTTGTAAACCTCGGGCAATTATACAGCTCCATAGACCACTTCATTGCATCGCATTTATAGCCCTTCTCTTTCAGCGCCCGTTCAGTAAGCTCATGCGCGTTCGAGCATACATCCGCCGTGTCCTTTCCTTGAACCCAGCCTACGGCGGCCTTTGTCGCGTCCAGCTTATAACCGGCATAACCCTGCGGAAGCTCCGCGTTGCGATTCATCAGCATACCGATAACATACGAGAAATTACCGTCTCCCCTGTCCCAATCAAGCATGACGCCCACGTATGAATCGTCGTAAACACAACCTTTCTGCGCCTCAAGCGCCGAAAAAGTACCGTCCGCGAAGCAGCGCTCCCAAAAACCCGGCAGCGGGTTATTGCCTTCCATCTGCTCCTTCATGCTGTGCCTGAGTTCTTTGCCCATAACCATAACATCAGGCATCTCTTTAATATCAAATTTAATTAATGTTCCCATTTTTAAGTCCTCCCCTGCGGATCAAAATCCCCTTCATCATTTTTTCGTTATGGAAATCCATTATAACGCGTTTCTCGTCATCGGTGCATCCGATCAATATCTTTATCTCGGAATCCCTTTTCATCAAGTCCACCGTACAGACAACGGCGTCGCACAGCGGCTCGTCCAGCGTGCCGCGCCAGCAGTCAATCCCGCCGCCGTCCATAGACTTAGTGTTCTCCAAATATCCGTAATCAAGAGGGTATGTAAAATCAAACCGCGGGTGCTTGCTGCCCCCCGGCCGGTCTATCACTATGTTTGAATCCGCGACCAGCTTGTCCAGCGCGGCCCAGAACCCGGGGCTGTCCATGCTTTACAGCGCCTCCCTGATAAAATCGGCGCGGTACACATTCAACTCCTCGGAAGTCAAGGTTTTCCCCGCTTGGGCGGCCAGGTTTCCGGGCTGGATATCCATCATAAGCCCATAGATGGTTCTATCGGGGCGGTCCATCTCGTATATCCGCGAAAGGAATCCTATCCTCACGTCCGAGAGCAGATCCATCCCCTCTTTTATGTCCAAGCTCCGGCAATGCTTCAGTATCCCGTAAGACCGGTACAGGCGATCCCTGTATTTAAGCCCGTTCTCGGTCAGGAGCTTCTCCCTCGCGTTGTTTTCCTGGCTAATCACATGCGCGGCCGAGCTCTTGAGCTGCTGCAGAATCTCCTGCTCGGACTTGCCCAGAGTGATTTGGTTTGAGAGCTGATAGACAGCCCCGAGGGATTCGCTGCCTTCGCCGTGTATGCCCCGTACCGTCATGCCGAACTTGCCCAGCGCCGGCACCAGCTTGCTTATAAACTTAGAAGCTTCCAGCGCGGGCAGATGCAGCATCAGCGAAGCGCGAAGCCCCGTCCCCGTATTGGTTGGGCAGGAGGTTAAATATCCGTACTCATGGTCATAGGCGTAACGGCAGCCCCGCTCCTCGATCATCGCCTCCATAATCTCCGCCGACTCGTAGGCGTTGTCGATATTATCGCCGGGATAGATTGATTGTATACGAATATGATCCTCCTCGTTAAGCATGATGGAGAGGTTTTCTTTTGAATTCAAAAGCAGCCCCTTGACACCTTGTTTCTGGGCCAGCTGGCTGCTGAGTACATGGCGTTCCATAAGCGGCAGCAGGGTTTCGATCGGATTGTTTGAAATATCGAAAAAGCGGAACCCCTCGTCCAGGGCAAAACCGCTTCCCAGCACCGCGTCCGCAGTCTCCTTCGCCATCTTCCGCGCGTCTTCGCCGGTTATCTTCATCGGAAAGGGATAATCCTCAAAGTTCCTGGCGAAGCGTATGCGCGCCGAAATAGCCACCTGGCTGTCCACAAACGGAGACATGAACCAGCGTTCGTTCCGCTCTTTATTTCCTCCCATCAGGCCTCACCCCGGCTTTCCGCGTAGCGTATCTTATCCCTAAGCTGGGCTGCCGTCTCGAATTCCTCGTTCTCAATGGCTTCCTTGAGTTTGCGGCGCAGATTTCCCAGCTCGCGCTTCAGCGTAATCTCCGGCGGGGCCTTGCGGGATATCTTTCCCAGATGCTCCCCCGAGCCATGTATACTTTTTAAAATAGAGTCTATTTGCGGTCGGAACGCGGTGTAGCATTCGGCACAGCCCAAACGCCCCTCGGTTCTGAAATCCTCATATTTTAAGCCGCAGCGCGCACACACCGGCCCTGTCTCGGGTTTGTCGTTCCCGCCGAACGCGCCGGTA
>JAISVU010000260.1 GCA_031271375.1 Clostridiales bacterium
CCCATCTGCGTTCCAGCTGGATGTCGCCTATAAAGGAGCGGCGGGTCATCATAGGCGGAACGAAGAAGATGCTGGTCTTCGACGACGTCAAGGCCATTGATAAACTTACGATATACGACAGCGGCATAGAAGTGAAGACATCTGACACATACGGCGAATATGAATACAAGGTGCGGACGGGAGAGATACGCATTCCCTACATCCCCTTTGAGGATTCCCTTCTTGCGAGCCTTGAGCATTTCGCCGACTGCGTCAGAACTAAAAAGCCGTCACGCTCCTCGCCGGCTCAGGCGGTCCGCGTGATAGAAACCCTGGAACGCGCCTGCGCTTGCCTTGAGACGGGCGAAGACTGTTAGGATTAGGAGAATCTATGGATAACATTCCCGTAATAACACCCTTCTTTGACGACGAAGAGATAAAGGAGATACAGGCGGCCCTGGAATCCGGCTGGGTCGCCCAGGGGCCTAAGGTCGAGGCCTTCGAGAGGATCATAGCCGAGCACGAGGGCGCGGGCTTCGGCGTAGCCACAACCAGCTGCACAACGGCTCTCCAGCTGGCGATAAAGGCGCTGGGCGTCGGGAAGGGGCATGACGTTATCGTCCCGGCTTTTACGTTTGTGGCTACGGCGAACGCGGCGGTCTGCGAAGGCGCCGCCCCGGTCTTCGCTGATGTCAACCCACGAACCTATAATATGAGCCCGGAAAGCCTAAGAGCAGTGATAAACCGCTATAAAAACCGGGGCGGGGCGCTTGTAAATCCGGTCACGGGCAATGTCTTAAAGCTGATTATCCCCGTGCATCTCTTCGGCCTATGCGCCGACATGCAAGCGATTAATAAACTGGCGGGGGAATACGGATTGGCGGTTCTGGAGGATTCGGCCTGCGCGCTGGGTTCAAAGATAGGCAACATGCGTCAGGGCGCTTTCGGCAATATGTCCTGCCTCAGTTTTCATCCCCGAAAGTCCATAACAACCGGCGAAGGCGGCATGGTGCTTACCGACGACGCGAATATGGCGGAGAAAATGCGGAGCCTGCGGAGCCACGGCGCTTCGGCGTCGGGGTTCGAACGGCACGAGGGCGTACACTACGGCTTCCTTCTCCCTGATTTTAACGGGCATGGATACAACTTCCGCATGACCGACATCCAGGCCGCAATGGGTATCGCCCAGGCGAAAAAGCTGGACTATATCATCAAAGAGCGTCGCGAAAAAGCGGCTTATTATGACCTGCTCCTTAAAGAAATTACAGGGTTCAAGCCCCCGTTGATGCCTCAGGGTTATTTTCATGCGTACCAATCATATGTTTGCCTGCTAGATGAGGATAAGGTTGGGGCGGAACGCGCCCCGAGCTTCCGCAACGGCGTAATGCTCGCGCTGGCAAAGCGCAATATCTCCACAAGGGTAGGGACACATGCCCTCCACAATACAGGTTATTACAAAAAGCTGTACGCCCTCAAGCCCGACGACTTCCCCGAGGCGGACCGGTGCGAGAGGCTTTCGATTACGCTGCCTTTATATGTGAGCATGTCAAAGAGCCAGCAAGAACGGGTAATCGCCGAGCTGGACCGGGCCTATGCGGAATTAATGAAATCCGGGGGTGAATGATGCGCAGTTTAAGGGATAAACGGGTGTTAATAACCGGTGGTGCTGGGTTTATCGGCAGCCACCTTGCCGAAGCCGTCCTCGGCGAAGGGGCTGAGAGGCTCATCATTGCGGATAACTTCTTTGTAGGCAAGCCGGAAAACCTAAACAACATCAAAAATCGCCCTGATGTTGTGATATACAAAGAGGACGCCGCCGACCTCCACGCGATGGAAGCGATCGTGCGGAAGGAACAGGTTCAAGTCGTCTATAATATGGCGACGATGGCCCTAAACTACTCCTTTTTCAACCCCCATACCGCGTACATGGTAAATGTGCGCATTGCGGACACGCTTGCGCATCTGTTAAGGAACGGGGAGTTTGAAACCCTTATACACATGTCGTCCTCCGAGGCTTACGGCACCGCTCTGTATGCCCCGATGGACGAGGATCATCCCCTTAACCCAACCACCCCATACGCCGCTGGGAAAGCCGCGGCGGATCTTTTGATAAAATCCTTCAGCAATCTGTATGATCTGGACGCCGTTATCATCCGGCCCTTTAATAACTATGGCCCGAGGCAGAACATCGACGGCCCCCTTGCGGGAATCATCCCGGCCGCCGCAAGGCGTATCCTGAGGGGTGAAAAGCCGGTGGTGCAGGGTGACGGGCTTCAAACAAGGGACTACATCTATATCTCCGACACGGTGCGCGGCTTGATTTCGGCCTATAACCGCGATATCCGCGCTGAGGTAATCAACCTGGGTTCGGGTATTGAGCATAGGATAATCGATATCATTGAGGTTATATGCGATTTCCTGGGCTACAAAGGCGGGGTTGAGTTCCAGCCCGAGCGCAATTCCGACGTTAAACGGCTCTGCGCCTCGTCGGAAAAAGCCAAGTCCTTGCTGGGCTTTGAGCCGGATATCCGGTTTGAGGACGGCATTGAAATAACGCTGGATTGGTATGTAAACAAAATAAAGGACGAGGAGGAATAGGGGAATGACGGATTTGTTTGAGGCTTTCAAGCAAGACGGAAGGCTAGAAAAACTGGCGGCCCAGATGGCGGAGGCGATAAGCTGCTTCAAGAGCGACGCGAAGAACGAAACGCTGAGGGAAAGCCTTATCTTTAAGCAATTTGCCGACAAGCTCCTTACCGACGCCGAACGGGCCGCCTTTTACGGCCTGCCCGAGGGATGCAGGATGCGGGAGAACGCGAAGATTATTTCCCCGGAAAACCTCAAGTGCGGTGAGTATGTCTTTATCGGCGAAGGCGCGGTGCTGGACGCCAGCGGAGGGCTTGAGATAGGCTCGCATACGTCGGTAGGGCTTACCGTGTTCCTCTGGTCGCACACTTCGTTTGAGACGAACCTTCATATGGCGAATTATTCCCAAAGCCCGTTAATCGAACGCAAGCCCACAAAAATTGGCAGCGGCGTCTTTATTGGCGGGCCCAGCGTCGTTTACCACGGCGTAACAATCGGCGACAGGACTGTTGTATTGCCCCTCAGCTGCGTAACGAAGGATATCGAAGGCAACTGCATCGTCGGCGGCAGCCCGGCCAAAGTCATCAGGAGGCTTGAGTGATGGATAATATTGAAAATACAGGGCCTAAGGTCTGCGTAATAATGCCCTGTTACAATCACGCCGACTATCTTGCCCAGGCTATCGACAGCGTATTGAATCAAACCTACCCGAACCTGGAGCTGCACATAATCAACGACGGCTCCACCGACAACTCAAAAGAAATTATTCAGTCCTACGACGACGACAGGATACGCTACCATGAGTGTGCGGAGAATACCAATTATTTCGGGGTCATACGGATGTTTGACACATGTATATCGTCGTCCGACGCGAAGTATGTGGCGAGCCTCGCTTCCGACGATATGTGGAGGCTGGATAAGCTGGAGAAGCAAGTGGAAATACTCACGAACAACCCCCACTATAAGGCCTGTTTTACCTGGGACGAAATAATTCGTGAAGAGAACTCCGGCTCCTGGGCGCTGCCCGATGATTACTCGTGTCAGATAAATAGAAGCAGGTACGAGTGGTTTTACTTTTTTTTCATCTGGGGAAACCGTATTAACGCCAACTCTATGCTGATGGATCGGGAGGTATATTTGGAGCTTGGAGGTTATAACCCCAGTTTCAGGGCATTGGGGGATTTTTACCTGTGGATGCTGCTGATAACCAAATACTCATTTTACCTGATTCCAGAAAGACTCACCTACTACAGGCGGCACGCTGGGAACCTCAGCACGAATGACCTGGGCAGCACGCAGATGATAACGGAAGACTATATCATGTGCAGGCGGCTTATTACGGAGATGGACAGCGCGTATTTCCTCAAGGCATTTTCAGCCGTTATGATATACGCCGACGTACATGACCCGCTTGTGCTGGCCGCCGAGAAAATAATGCTCCTTATCGCGTCAAACCGTTTTGAGTATGACCAGATCGCAATGGAGCTCTATATTGCGAATTCTTACGACAAGACCTTTATTGACCTTATGGAGCAGCGCTACGCCCTCAGCACAAAGGATCTCAGCGTGCTTATGAAGAAATGCGGCCTTGCCGCGGCGATGTCGGGCAACCCCAGGGCAAACCAGCTAATAACGGCTCCGAACCGTACCCGGATATTGATGAGAGATATGTCCGCAAACGACATAACCGCGGAAAAGCTCCGCTGTTATTCATACTCGTTTCTGCTGGAAACCCTCAAGGCGGCCCCGGCGGAATCTGCCGACGGTCATTTCAATATGATGGAAAACACGCTGCATGAGGCGCAGAGACGGTTATTTAAGGAAAAAGATAAGCGGAATATCGTGTATGTCGTTGGTTCGGGGTCTGAATGGGATTCTGACATTGAGGAGAACGAATGGATAACCGAGCATGACGATATTTATTATAGTATCATGCCGAAACGGGCGCTTATATATGACGAACACGCAGAGAGCGTGTATAAAATCCCGGAAGGCGCACGGTCTGTAAGTATCTTTTCAAAGGAGGAGCATTACCTCGCCTCGTGCACGGAAGCCGGCGTTACGCCCGACATGCTGATTTTTATAGACTGCATAGGCACGGAATACCCCTGGGATTATTTCTTGCGTAAATACCCTCTGGAAGTGCTGGCGGCGTATAATGATACCGGCGTGATGATCCGCGACGGCAGCGAAACGGCGCTGTTAAAATATCTTGGCAGAATTGGGGGTTGAGTAAGTGTCTGTATATATACATCACACGGCAGAGGTCAGCGAAACAGCCGTAATCGGCGATAATACGAAGATATGGAACCTTGCCCAGGTGCGGGAAGGGGCAAGGATCGGCTCGGACTGCGTCATTTCAAAAAATGTCTACATCGACGCTGAGGTTATAATCGGGAACCGCTGTAAGATACAGAACAACGTAAACGTCTACCGCGGCGTGACGGTTGAGGACGACGTTTTCCTCGGCCCATCAATGACCTTCACGAACGATATGTATCCACGGGCTGCAAGCACAGACTGGAAGATTGTTAAGACAACGGTAAAACGTGGCGCTTCCGTCGGCGCAAACGCCACGATAATATGCGGTGTGACTATTGGCGAGTACGCTATGGTGGGAGCGGGATCAGTCGTGGCGAAGGATGTCCCCCGGCACGCTTTAGTTGTCGGGAACCCCGCTCGGGTGATAGGATATGTATGCCGGTGCGGGCGGCGGCTGCCTGTCAACGAAAGAATTTGCCCGGTGTGCGGAGGCTTGAATAATTTATAAGTTACTTATTAACTTTTTACTTTGAGATCTATTATTAACGGCGCTGTTTTATAGTTGCATTTTCCTGTTCCTTATGATACAATCAATCCAAGATGGGAAGAAGGAGCGATAACCATGAGCAGCGAAGATAAAATCCTTCAAGCGTTAACCCAGATACAAACCGATATTTCTGATTTGAAGCAGGGTCAAGCCAAACTTGAACAGGGTCAAGCCGAAACCAACCGCCGCCTGCATGTGATCGAAAGCGACCTTGTTTCCCTGGAGGCTGACGTTTCCTTGATAAAGCTGGAGGTATCCGTAATGAAGGATGATGTCGCCGAGTTGAAAATACTAAACTTCAACATGGGCGACGACATCTCCTGCATGAGAGAGGAAATACATAACATAAAAGAAGACGCCGCCGAAGTCCGTTCAAGCACTAACTGGCTTCTGGACTGGGCCGACCGCTCTGAAAAAGCGTTGGGCATTCCCTTCATCCCAAAGGTGATTAGCGGTTAAAATAACTTCATATTTTTATCTGTTTATCCCTGCACCTTCAAATCCTCTTCTTCCTCCACCACCTCAAAGTACCCGCACTCGCTGTTGGTACAGGCCACCCGTTTCTCCTTCCGCGTGTCCTTCTCCACCAGCGGCTGGCCGCAGCGGGGGCAGAGGGTTCCGGTGGGTCTGTGCCAGGACATGAAGCTGCATTCGGGATGATGCTCGCACCCGAAGTATTTCCGGCCTTTTTTAGTGTTCTTGATCATTACCCTGCCGCCGCAAAGAGGGCAGGCGACACCGGCCTCCGGGAAGTAGGGCTGTGCGTTTCTGCACTCGGGAAAGCCGGGGCAGGCAAGGAACTTCCCGAACCGCCCGTATTTAATCACCATCTTGCGGCCGCAGCGGTCACAGACGATATCCGTTTCCTCGTCCTTAACCGGGGCGTCGCCGATGCGTTCTTCCGCTTCTTTTATTTTTTCGTCCAGCGGATAGTAGAAATCCTTAACAAGATCCTTCCAGAACATTTCGCCAAACTCTATTTTATCCAGGTCGTCTTCCATCTTTGAGGTGAACTCTATATCCACTATCTCATCAAAGTTGTTTTCCATGATGTCGTTGACAAGCTCCCCCAGTTCAACCGGGTACAGCACGCTCTTATCCTTGACGACATAGCCTCTGGAGACCAGCGTTGTAATCGTTGGGGAGTAGGTGCTGGGGCGTCCGACGCCGTTTTCCTCAAGGGTTTTAACCAGCGAGGCTTCGGTGAATCGCGGCGGCGGTTGGGTAAAATGCTGGTGGCCCGTGGCCTCAATGAGCTTTAGCATGTCTCCCTGGGCGGCTTCCGGCATCGGGTCGCGGTCATCCGCTTCGTCGGTTTCTTTCTTGTAAACACGCTTATATCCGTCAAAGGCCAGCTTCGAGCCCGAGGCCTTGAGGATATACTCGCCGCATCCGATCTTGACCGAAACCGTGTCATAGACAGCCGGAGTCATGCAGGAGGCGGTGAAACGCTCCCAGATAAGGCTGTATAACTTAAACTGATCCCTGGAAAGGGAATCCTTTACGTTCTCCGGCGTTAAGGCCACATCCGTGGGCCGGATGGCCTCATGGGCGTCCTGTACACGGCCTTTGGCTTTGTGCTCAGGCTTCTCGGAGGCGGCGTATTCCGGGCCGAACTGCCCGGTAACATAGTCCTTCGCCGCCGTGAACGCCTCGTCGGATATCCGGGTCGAGTCCGTCCTGATATAGGACACAAGCCCGATAACCCCGACACCGGCGACCTCGACGCCCTCATAAATCTGCTGGGCAATCATCATCGTCTTGGACACGGCGAAGTTAAGCGCTTTTGAAGCCTCCTGCTGGAGGGTGCTGGTAGTGAAGGGCGGCGCCGGTTTACGGGTGCGGGAGCCTTTCTTAACCTCAAGAACGGTATGCTTCCCTGTCTTGAGGGCTTTTGTCACGGCATCGGCTTCTTCCCCGGACTTTAATTCCATCTTCTCTTCATCCTTGCCCTTTGCGCCGGCCGCTTTTCCGTAAAAATGCGCGGTAAAGGCCTTTTTACCCGGCGCGGACAGGCGGGCGTCAATCGTCCAGTATTCTTCCGGCACAAAGTCGTTGATGTCCCGTTCCCTGTCACAAATAAGCCTTAATGTGACGGACTGAACACGCCCGGCGCTTAGGCGCTTGCGCACCTTTCTCCATAGCAGCGGGCTGATGCGGTAGCCCACAATGCGATCCATAACCCGGCGCGCCTGCTGGGCATCCACCAGGTTCATATCTATGTCCCTTGCTTCGGTGATGCTCCGTTTTACGGCGTTCTTCGTTATCTCATTAAACGTTATGCGCTTGTATCTGCCCTTCTCAAGGTTTAGGGAATTGAGCAGATGCCACGAAATAGCCTCTCCCTCGCGGTCCGGGTCGGTGGCCAGATATACGATGCCGGCGTCGGAGGCTTCCTTCCTTAGCTTCTTCAGAACGTCGCCCTTGCCCCTTATCGTAATGTATTTGGGATCGAAGTTCTCGCCCTCCACCCCGAGCTGGCTCTTTGGCAGGTCGCGCACATGGCCCATAGAAGCCTCGATTTTATAATTGTCACCCAGGAACTTTTTCAGCGTCTTTGCCTTCGCCGGCGACTCCACAATGACTAAGTACTTGGCCTTCTTGGCCTTTTTAGCAGGTTTGATAGGTTTGGCAGTTTTAGCAGCAGGCATGTAATCCTCCTAGTTTTAGACCCTTATATATCTTTGCCCCGGCGCGGATTTTACGCGGCGGGCCAGTTCCAGCTTGGTTAATAGAAACATAACGTCCTGAGCGGCGAGGCCGGTAGCGGCGATGAGTGTGCCGGCATCCACAGGTTCGTCGGATATATAGCGGTATATGGCGGTTTCGTCGGCGGTGAGCGGGGCCGGGGCGGTTTCATTCATTATATTATGCGCGCCGTCCACAGTTTCATTCTCCGTTTTTGCGGCGATGGCGGCGGATGAGTAACCCAGTTCCCTGCGCAGAGCCCAAACTATGTCCGTGTGCGTTGTTACTGGAATCGCGCCGTCCTTGATAAGGCTATTGGTGCCGACGCTGAGGTTTGAAAGGACGCTCCCAGGCACGACGAAGACATCGCGGCCCTGGCTGAGGGCTGTGTTGACTGTGATGCTTGTGCCGCTGCGCTCCCCGGCTTCAACCACCAGCACCCCCAGGGACAGACCGGAAATAATGCGGTTACGCTGAGGAAAAGAGAATTTGGTTGGCAAAGTTCCTGGAGGATACTCCGAGATCACACAGCCTTCCCTGACAATCCGGCGGTATAAAGCTGTATTGGACGCGGGATAGCAAATATCTACGCCGCATCCCAGGACGGCTATTGTAGGCGACGGAGCGTACTCCGGCCCGGTTTCGGAACTGTAAACATCCGGGGAGCTGTAAGCGTCAAGCGCGGTTTTATGGGCCTCGGCGTCAATTCCGCCGGCCATACCGCTTACAATCACGAAACCCACCCCGGCCAGACCCCGAACCAGCTTGTTAGTGGTGGCAAGCCCGTAAGCGGAGCATCGCCTTGAGCCTATAACGGCTATCCTGGGCAGGGCGGGCGGCGGAATCCTTCCCATGCAGTATAGCAATGCGGGAGGATTATATATCTCGGAAAGGAGTTCGGGGTATCCCGCGCAGTTAAGGCCCAGCAGCCAAATTCCCCGCTTTTCCAGAGCTTCTATCGCAGTGAGGATACAATCCTCATTCTTAGCGGAAAGAAGCTCCGCCGCCTGCTCCGGTTTAAGCTCGGGCAGGGCGTTTAATGCGTCGGCGTCCATGTTCCAAAGGTTTTCGGCATCATAACGCTCAGACAGCGTGGAAGCAAGGCCGCCCGTTATGCCCGGGGCGTTCGCCAGCCAATAATTAAAAGCGACATCCGTCATATTATACTCCGGCTATTATAATCATTAATAATCAGTATGTAAACTATTTTTTTCTGGCTATTTTACGCAAGCTATTATATAATAGACTGCATTAATACGTCAATCATTGAAATATATATTATTACATCAGCTTGAGGAGGGATCACGTGATTTATCACGCAGGCAATATCGTCATCAACATCGCCCCCGACATGGCGGCCTTTAATAAGGACGGCGCCAGGAGCATAATGGATCAGATTAACAAGAAGCCGGACAGTGTAGTAGGTTTCGCCACAGGCGGCACCCCGGTAGGGGTGTATAAGGAGCTGGCGGAGCTTAATAAAAGCGGCAGGGTTGACTTCAGGTCGGTAACATCGTTTAACTTGGACGAATATTATCCGATAAAAAGGGATAACCCCCAGAGCTACTACCGCTTTATGGCCGAGAATTTGTTTGACCATGTAAACATACAGCCGCACAAGGTGAATATCCCTAATGGCGAAGCCGCGGACGTTGAGGAAGAATGCGCTTCGTATGAAAGAAAGATTAAGGCGGCGGGCTACTTGGACTTCCAGGTGCTGGGCATAGGCTCAAACGGGCATATCGGCTTTAACGAACCGGGCGGCAAGTTTCAAGGCGCAACACACCTTGTGACGCTAAAGGAAAGCACGGTTAAGGACAACGCCCGGTTTTTCGGCGATCCGTCGGATGTGCCGAGAAACGCTATTACAATGGGGATTAAAACGATAATGAGCGCGAAGAAGATCCTGCTCCTAGCCACGGGAAGCGTTAAGGCAAAGGTCATAAAGGAAGCGCTGTTCGGAGATATTACCCCGGAGGTTCCGGCTTCGGTGCTGCAGCTTCACACAAACTTGATTGCCCTTCTCGATACGGAAGCGGCGGCGGAGATAATGCCGATACTGGAGGGCCTGTCTTGAGTATTACAAGCAAGCGTAGGGCATACCTTAGGGGTCTTGCCAATAACATGGACGCCATTATTTTCGTTGGTAAAACAGGCGTTACTCCCGAGTTGATAAACTCTGCAGACGAAGCCCTGGCCGCAAGGGAACTGATTAAAATCGGGGTTCAAGAGAACTGCCCCGCGCCTGTGAAGGATGCCGCCATTATGGTAGGCGAGCGCACACGTTCCGAGGTCGTTCAAGTAATCGGCAGGAAGTTTGTGCTGTATAGAAAGCCGAAAGCCGATAAAAAGCCGCAGATCGTGTTTCCTGACTAAGATCAAATAACACATCAAAAAGCCGCCGTCTTAAAGACAGCGGCTTTTTGATGTGTTATTTATTATTCAACAAGACTGAACAGGTTGCCCTCTTCCACAGTCATAACGGCGCCGCCTCCGGCAAGGAAGTATTCGCCCGTGTATTTATTGACTATGAAGCTGAAAGTTCCGGCGTCAAAGGCATAGTAGTACGTATAGTCCCCAACCAGGCTCGCGGTGGAAACGGCGGTGCTAACCGCGCTCTTAGCGCCGATGAAATCCGATATGCTGCGACCCGCGAACCAATCCTTATTCAGATGAGTTTGGGCCAAAGCAATCGCATCTACCGCTTTCACAGCAGCCAGAACATAATCCCTATAGGCAATCGGGTGTGCTAAGAGCTTTTCGCCCTTAGGCTCTGCGGTCTCCATAAGAACGATAGGAGTCCCAAAGTTGGTAACGTTGGCCTGCTTGATCGACAACGAAATATTACCGCCCGAGGGACGATACAGAGCGTCCAGCATTTGCTTCACATTGGCGGGAAGCTCAAAGAACAGACCGTTTATTTCCACAATATTGCCGACGCCGCTGTCTTTCATAGTAAATCCCGTCACTGGCACGGGTAAGTACAGTTCGCCGCCTATACGCTTATGTTCGGCGCCAAGCTCATAAAAGAGGCCGTTGATGGATATGACCGAGGGCGAAGCGGTCATTTCAATAGTCATGTTGATAGCCTGCACAACCCCGTTGGTATCGGTATAATTACCGCCGAGGGCCTCGACGACGGCGCGCATTGGCAGATAAATACTCACATCGTCAGCGTAAGCCAGCGCGGGTACAAGTACGCCGTCAATAACAAGCAGCTGCACGTTGTTTCCCGCAGCCATCGGTAAGGTCGTACCATCGGCTAACAAAATGTACGCGCCGGTAACCGTACGGTTCGGTTCAGAGGCATAAGCCTGTCCGCAAAAAGCGACCATTAGAGCGACGGCCAGCAAAGTGGCAAAAACCTTTTTCTTAAAACTCATCTGTTTGATATCCTCCTTTAGTTGGGCGTCCCTCGACGCTTTTCGTGTATTAAAGTTTTACCTCATAAAATATTATACCCGTTTGCAAGTATATGTGTCAAGAAATATTTAGTTTGTTTATGAATAGCGTAAGCTTAATGTATTACTCAACGGGGAAGTTAAAATATGTATCTGGATACGGTTCATTGTTCAGTGTAAAGTGCCACCATTCCTTGTTATAGGGTCTAAATCCCGCAGCCTCCATTACGGTTCTTAGTAAAACCCTGTTTGCGTTTTGAGTTTCGTTAATACCAGAGGCGGCATAATTCGACACATCGCCAAAAAAATCGAAAGGCCCGCCCATATCCGCTTCCATTCCGGTAAACATATTAACCAGCGTTAAATCCACGGTACTGCCGCGGGAATGCCCCGAGCGAGTGGATATATAACCGTCAAACAAATCGGCTTTTTCCAGATCGGGATAAAAATAGGCTTTCATCCGCGTGTCTTCCAAGTCCTGCCCCCAGCGGACGAAATGAGCCACCGCGTCCGCCGGCCTGTATGTATCATATATCTTTATAACATAGCCCTGTTCCCGAAACAATGAAGCGGCGTATGCAAGGGCGTCCGCGGCTTCCTCCGTAAGTATGGATAGCGGAGCCCGATATCCGTCCACCCGCTCCCCGACAAAGTTATAAGCGCTGTAATAACGTATCTCCAATATCACGTCCGGCACAACATCCGATGTATAGGCAAAGCCTTCGGGCAAAGCGCTTCTTTCTTCTACTGTTATCGGCTCTGGTACTATCGGCTCTGGCGCGGGCGTATCGGGAAGAACCAACGGAGTCTCCGTAACGGTCGCGGCGGCGAACACAGCGGAGCCGGAAAAATCCTTCTTGTCTTTGCAGCCCGAAAGAATAAAAACAGATGCGATTATTAAAACCGAAAATAACTTGCGCATGTGCTTGCTACAATCCTCTCTCTTAATCTATATTCGCGAAAACCCTGGCCAGATCAATCACGCAGCCCTCCAGCACATGGACGTTCACCCTTGCCGCGCCGCCGTGCTTTTTTACCGCATATCTGCCATTCTTTAATATATACTGCTCTACCGTGCGCTTTTCCGGGTCCACTATCCAGTATTCCCTTACACCTGCGGCTTCGTATACGTCATACTTAACCTTCCTGTCGTAGATACCGGACGAAGGCGACAAAATCTCCACGACCATGTCAGGAACGCCTTTGCATCCCGCCTTGTCGCGCTTAGACATATCACACAATATAGTTATATCCGGTTGGACTACCGTGTCGTCAGTGGTATCTGGGTTTATACGGACATCAAAAGGCGCGGTGAAAACCTTACAACGCTTGCCTTCAAGATATTGAAACAACTGAGCCGCAAGGCTCATATTAACGCTCTGGTGTCCCCATCCCGGGGCCGGGGCCATATTGACTATCCGGCCGTCAATCAGCTCGCGGTGGATGTCGTCGTCCCAGGTAAGATAATCCGCGTAGGTATAATACTGTTCCCTCAGCTGCTCCATAGCCTCCCCTCTCTTCACTCATACTATACCACATTACCGGGGCTAAAGGAAGGTTTTTTGTTCTGGCTCATAAGGAGATTCGTCTTTATCCCGAACACGGCGGCGACGGCCTGCTCGGCCGTCTCGACGGGGATAATCGTCATAGCGATGCGCGAAAAGCTCTCCTGGCAGTTTACGGATGGGATAATGGCTGTCTCCGCTCCCGCAAGGGCCGCGGCCTCAAGTTTGGCTCCCACCCCTCCCACGGCGGCCACGCGGCCTTTAATAGTCAGTTCACCGATAAGAACCAGACGCCCCGGGATAAGGAGGCCCGTTACGGCGGAATACAGCGCAATGAAGACAGCGAGGCCCGCCGAAGGCCCGTCCACCGTCCCCGCCGAAGGAAAGTTTACATGTATATCGTAATCGCCGGGGGCCGCACCATAGGTTTTTAACAATGTCAGCGCGTTCTCGACGGCTCCCAGCGCGGAGCCGCGTCTGCGGAGGCTTCCCGTGGGCACGGTTATCTCTTCTTCGCAGGCGATACCCGTTACGGTCAGCTTTCCCGCCGCTTCCGCCGTCAGTTTCTCCGCCGCAGCCTCAATTTCAAAAATCATGCCCAGCGTGCCTTCCGTTATGCCTGCGCCGTGGGATACGCCGATCTTGCCCCCGGAGGGCAATTGTTTGTCGTGCCTGGGATTATGCCGGCCCGTTTCTATCGCCCATGCGGCGTCATAAGGTGTAACTGAACGGCGTTTTTCCTCCGAAGCGGCGGAGATAGCGGTTTGAACGATGTTTACGGCGTCCCGCCCGTTGGACGAATGGTTCGCGGCAACGTCCAAAACGCCGGGCTCGTATGCGAAGCCCGCTTGGAGCAGCGCGTTCTCCGCGATAACACGCACAGCGCTCCTGGTTAAACGGTTAAAATACACCTCGGCGCATCGGTTCCGCAGCGCTTGAGGAATGTCTTCGGGCCTCCTAGTTGTGGCTCCGACAAGGCGAAAATCTGCAGGCAAGCCGTTTTCAAAGATATCGTGGATATAGTCTGGAATAGCGGTGTCCGCGGGGGAGTAATAAGAACTGGAAAGGAACACCCGCCTGTCTTCCAGCACCTTTAACAGTTTATTCATCTGGGAGTTGTGCAGTTCGCCTATCTCGTCGATGAATAAAATCCCGCCGTGGGCTTTTGTCACCGCGCCGGGTTTGGGCTGGGGGATGCCGGACTGGCCCAGGAAGCCCGCGCCTTGATAGATAGGGTCATGGACAGAGCCTATAAGCGGATCGGCGACGCCCCGTTCGTCAAACTGAAGGGCTGTTCCGTCCAGCTCCACAAAAGGCGCGCCCGGCTTAAACGCCGACCGGCTATCCTTCTTAGCGTGCTCTAGGATAATGCGGGCCGCCGCCGTCTTCCCGACGCCGGGAGGTCCGTAGATAATGACATTGCGCGGGTTCGGCCCGCAGAGAGCGGCCCGCAGAGCCATAACCCCGCTGTCCTGGCCAATAATATCCTCCAG
>JAISVU010000303.1 GCA_031271375.1 Clostridiales bacterium
CGAGCTGCGCGCCCCAGCCAAGCAGGAACACGACGGCGAGGCCTGTAAGCCCGAATGTCCCCTCGAAGAAGAGCAGGTAGATGATGATGAGAATATTGGACGCGAGGCTCATCGCCGCCGGGACGTTAAACTCGTCCATCGCCTGGAGGACGCCGGTGATGCAGTATGCCCCGGCGCTGAGGACAATCGTCGGGAGGATTATCCGCAGCATCGGGACGCCAAGAGACATCGTTTCGGTTATAAACGCGGCGTCGTTATTGGCGGTGATGAACAGGCGGAACACCGGCTCCGCCGCGAACATCAGTATAAGCGTAATTAAAGCCGTCGCGGCGAGGCTGAGCGTGATGAAGCTGTCCGTGAGCCGGAAGGCGGCTCTTTTACCCTCTTTCGCGAAATACTTGCTAAAAACGGGAATAAAGCCCACCGTGAATGCCGAGGCGAAGAACACGTCCAGCACGGTGCGCGGCAGGAGAGTGGCGTAATTAATGGCCTCGGACGCCGGGTTGCCGGTGGCGTAACGCCCCGCCATCAAAATCTGCCGCAGCAGCCCTGCGGCTTTGCCGAGGAACATCAGGAACATGACGGAGACGAGGGTTTTGGCTTGGGCGTTGGCTTTATGGGTATTATCGTTCAGGTCAATCAGCTCGCATTCTGCTAGGGGCTAGGGGTTTAATTCTGAATGAAGTATGTTTGAAACAAAAAGATACAACTTAAAAGTATTTTGAAGATTGCGCCTTACGGTAATCTCATCCACCTCAATGCGGATTGGATAACGCGTTTCGGTAGCAAAAATGGCAAGTTCCTCGCAAGGCTCTATGAATATAAAAAATGTTTCGTCTAATTCGACGCATTGACGGCATAGAACCCCGGTCTCATGGGTTCTTGGGATATTGATGTTGTTGGCGCATAGAAACGCTTTCAAGGATTTTTCCGCCGACTGCTGGCAATGATAGCAGATAATTTCGAGCGGCTTGCGATGCGGCTTTTGAAAAAGGTACTGCGCCGTGTCATAATCCTCATAAGCTATTTGAAGCCACTCGTTTATGATATCACGTTCGCTCATATAACAGCACCCCTTCAGTCACGATCTTACGCTCCAACGTGTTGAATTTACTGCGTTGCTTGAATCTGCTTTGATAATCCGCTAGTATATCAACCGGCGTCTTTCTATCTAACGGTATTAACGCGAAACGGGCCTTGCGGACAGCGTCAAATGGCTTGATGCCGCCGTCGGGAATAACGATAAAGAAGTCGTAATCGCTGTCTTCTTCCGGGCTTCCGTAAGCGTGCGAACCAAAGAGATATATGCGTTCCGCAGGAACGGCCGATCTTATAATGTCGTTTATTTTGGCGAT
The DNA here is from genome assembly GCA_031271375.1 of Clostridiales bacterium. Lineage (GTDB taxonomy): Bacteria > Bacillota > Clostridia > Lachnospirales > WRAX01 > JAISVU01. Next base: position 1,356 of record JAISVU010000303.1, read on the forward strand.
TTCGGGATTCAAGCAATCACACCTATTCTATCTTATTTCAATCAACCAGCGCCTCCGCCGGCTTCTCCACACTGTACCGGATGTCTTCCCCGGTTATCCTGAAGCGCAGCACCGCGAACTCCGCGTTCGGCTCGCCGTTCTGGTAGAGGCTCCCCAGCGTGAAATACCGCACGCCGTCGATGACGCTGATGTCGGCGCCGCCCGGCCCTTTGCTGAGGACGAAGACGTTCTTCCCCGCCCGGACGAAGCCGCGCAGCAGCTCATGCAGCAGGTCAAATTCCTTTTTATTGGAGAAATTCCTGGGGCTTATGTCGGTCATTATCATTATATTATTGGTGTAGCTGGCGTTGATGGAAGCGGTTATCTTGGCCCACTGCGATTTGTCCGCGAACATCAAGCCGCTGTTGCCGCTGGCGGCCGCGGTCATCTGTATGATGCTTAGGTTCTCCGCGCCGTAGATTGCGTACTCGGGCTTGTATTCCACCAAAACCGTTTTATTCAAGCCCAGTACATACTGATTCTCCGTCTTATAATTCTCCCCGTATTGCCCCAGATACATACCCACCGCCGCGTTAAAGAGAAACACGTCGTTGACGGCCTTGTACAGAGCCGCTCCCTCGGCGGGGGCCGTCGCGTCGGCCATGAAGGTTATGTCGTATCCGTACTCTGTCCAGTCGTAGAAATCCACCCACAGCGCGTCCTTGAACACATGGGATTCGGGCGGCGTGATGACGGGATACTCGGCCGTCATATCGTATAGCCCCCGAAGATTGCAGAAGTAGAGCTGGCTCAGTATCTCCGTTTCGGCGGCGGTGCTCGCGACATATACGCGGTCCAGCGTGACAGGGTAAGGGATGCCTTCCGGGAGCCAGGCTTCAACATCCTTCCATCCTTCCCAGTTAATCACCCTGGCGAAGTCGATCAGGTGCTTCTCTCCGGCAGCGTCCGTCACCTGGCCTCTGAGCCAGTTGCCGGATAGATCCCCCAGGACGGACAGGCGGAAGCCCTTCGCGTCGGCGCTGGTTATGCCGGAAAAATCGGCGTATGCCGCCTGAGTGAACTCCCCCGCGTCGAAATGATAGGCAAGCAGAACCACCTGCTGGAAGTAATCGGGCCGTTTAACATAGGCCGCCGAGCCGTAGACCGTATCGGGATAATAAGAAAAGCCCATCGGATGCGCCCCGTTCAATGGGTCTATTTCCCTGGCGATAATCGTCGCGTAAACGGGGATATAAGCGTCCACGCGGCCTACGGAACAGCGGATAAACCCTGCGCCCATCGCGACCGGCATAAATTCGCCGTTTATCATCTCGCCCAGCGCCTCGGGATGCACGGCGACAGAGACGGCGGCGGGGTCGATGTCGAAGACCGTGCCGTTCTGCCCCACTCCTGTAAACGTGAGCCTTGTCTTGCCGCCAACAGAGGACTTGATTGACGTTACATTGGGCCGCAGCTCATATATGTCCGTCGCGTAAACCGTAATGCTCGCGGTGTGGCCGCCGTAGCTGGCGGTTATCGTATGCCTGCCGGATTCATAAGCCGTGAAATGCCCGTCCGCGTACCCGGCCTTGCCGTCCCCTGTTATCTGAATCAGCTCCGGCGGTATCTCTATCTTGCGGTAATATGCGTCCAGGCCGTAGACGTCCGCCTTAGTGGGGACGCCGGTTATCACCGTGTCGGAGAGCGTGTCGATATACAGCCCCTCGATTGCGCCGGGCGGGGTTTGCACGTACAGCCCGAGGGCGTTTATCAGACGGCGCTCGAAGCCGCCGGACGGATAGTTCGCCAGCTCAAGCCCGTCGTATCCGGGCTTGGTAATAAGCATCTCGGAAGAACCGCCGCCGTCCAGGTGCATTGCTGTGGCCGCCCCGGCTTCCAGCATAAGCTGGCCCAGCTCGCTGTGCTTAACGCCGAC
>JAISVU010000319.1 GCA_031271375.1 Clostridiales bacterium
AGGAAGTGGCCGTCATACTCGTAAACTACGCGGATTATAAAGGCTATGAAATACCCGTAAACCGCGATATGCCAAACTACACAGACAGGCAAAGGATAGATATGTGGGCGGATAGCGCAACGAAGAAACACTTCGAAGCAAGTGTTCTTTCCAGCTGTAACGGCAAGTTTGAGCCTGACAGGGAATCTACCCGCGCGGAAGCAGCGCAGATGTTTAAGTGTTTCCTGCGGTTAATAGCGGGGAAGTAAGAATACTCCAAGAAGGAGGTTGATAGCGCTTTGAAGATTATTCGCAGCTTGCTAGGTGCTTTTCTGAATCCGAGGCTGTATTTACGCGAAACCATTGACGGTCAGCTTAAAAGCTAACTTGTAACGGCTTTGCAGCCTGCTTTCGCAAAAATATCCTCAATGGGTATGGGCTTCATCGGCATGAACATAGCCGGACAAGCGGGCGGAATGAACGCTCAGAACCTGTTCGCTATGGGGCAGCAGCAAGCCCCACAAACTCCCGCGACCGCCGCCATAGGATGGACTTGTACCTGCGGCGCGGTCAACAAAGGAAAATTTTTCTCTGAGTGCGGCAAGCTCAAGCCCGCCGGTATACCGCAGTATAAATGCGACAAGGCGGCTGGGAGCCGGAGAAAGGCGCAAAGTCGCCGAAATTCTGCCCCGAATGCGGAGATGTGTTTGACGGCGGCGATATTATGAGAACGGGGATGGTCGCGCGGGAAGATCACCCGCGCTGCTCGCCCATGCAACCGGGGGGATGTAAATGGCTGCTTCCGTATATTTCTGTATAAATTGCGGAGCCGGTGTGCGCTTTGATATAGCCGCCAAATCTTTCATATGTGAGCATTGCAACTCGCGTTATTCGCTGGAGGAAATGAGCAAAGCCTTCCCGGACGATGAGGATGGCAGTCTGTGGAAGTCCGTCGTCGAAAACGCGGCGCAAACCGACAGCGTTGAGCAGCGGTGGGTTTCGCAGTCTGAGACGAAAGAGGCACAGCTGAAAATCCATGTAGGCCCCGCTTGCGCAGCGGAGCCGCTTGATTCCGTTTAAGATTACGCGGGAGCAGGCTTTTGGGATTTTTTCCGAAAAAATCAAGCGCAAGCCCTTAATGTCTCGCGAATTTAAGGCCAAATGCAAGCCCGGTCTTTTAACAGCGTATATGTCCCCTTTATGCTGTATGACGAGGGCTGTTCCGCGAATATTACGGCTAAATGTGAAAATATAACGACATGGAGCGACAGTGACTACGATTATACCAAGACGGACACCTATGAAGCCCGCCGTTCGGGGTCTATGGATTTTTCGGGCGTGCCGGTAGACGCCTCAGACAAGATAGACGATGAGGGGATGCAGGCAGTCGAACCCTTTGATCTAAACGAAATTATTCCTTTTTCTCTTAAATACCTGTCCGGTCATATGGCTGAAGCTCCTACAACAAAAGATGAAGCATTAACGGACACGCTGAACGGAAGGTTGAAATCCGCTTCTGAGCGGTCACTGCTGGATACCGTTTGGGGGTATGACCGGGTATCGCTTTCGGACAGCTCTGTCGCGGTAAATAGCGTGACATCGGAGTATGTTATGTTCCCCGTATGGACGTTAAGCGCAAAATACAAGCAGCGAGATTACATATATTCCGTCAACGGGCAAACGGGAAAGTTCGAGGGGAAGTTCCCGGTGGACCTAAAAAGCGTCGGTCTGCTGTTCCTAAAAATAGCATTGGCGGTTTTCGGCGCTATTTTCATTGGCTTGGAGGTGTTTCTATGGCTGTCATAAAACGCATGGCAGCGGCCATTGCTCTGTGTCTGGCTGCCGCAGCCCTGCTTCTCCCCTTTTACGCGTTTGCGGCTGAGGACATACCGGTTGAATACCTGTTATTGGCCGAGGACTTCCCTCTTCATCCAGATAAAAGGCTGGGCATAAGCGTTGTAGCTGTCGATGTAGCCGATAATGGCGTCAGAGAGAGCTTTTGTACTATCAAAGTTTGCTCCCCGCAAAACTTTACGAGTCATAATGTTGAACCATATCTCCACTTGATTCAACCAGCTCGCCGAGGTCGGCGTATGCAGTATAATAATAACGCTTGAAAAAAGTCATGGGCGTTGTATAATCAGGGTAGAGTAAGACGAGGGAACGGTTGCGCGCTCCCTCTGGGCACAGCCGCATTAGACGGTTGGCTTGCATGACTACTACAGCGGGGGATAAGCATTACAGCCTCACCGACCGCGACCAGACCGAGCTGATAGCCAGCTCGCTATTGTCAAAGAAGGGGCCGCTGCCGTTCCGTACCACGCGGACGGGGAACTGCTCAGACTTTGCGAAGCCGACGAATTCCTGACCCTTGCCGCTGCCGCGATGAAGCATATATTCTACCATCGCACGGGATGTCAACACTTTTTCGCCGTCGGTATAGTAACCACTGATTTAATCAAAAGCTCGCGAAAAATTAAGCTAACAGCGATGTCGCCAACGCTTCTAGGCGACGCAATTGAGAGCGAGCTTACCTTAATCAGCGGTTACTATAGCAGATTTTTGCTTATACCGAAATTGTGAAATATCGTTTCTACCGCCATTCGCGCCATTCCTTAAACATTTCTGAAGTATCTATTGGCTCGTCTCCTTCTTCAATATCCTTGATGATTATTACGCCTTCGGGAGTCTTTTGACCGCCGGCCACTGCGTCAAGCTCGTCGTCGGAAAGCTCGCCTTCCTGTTTTTTAGGAAGACCCGCTCTGATTTCCTCAACGGTAAACGTAAAGCCTGCCTTCTTTGCCAAGGGGAGCAGTGCCTCGATATTCCCGTCGCTCAAATCCTCAAACTTAGTATCCGAAGGGATTTTCTGTTCCGCGACTATTTTTTTATAGTCCTCGAAAAGGGCCGTGTCACTTACGACCTTACTGTAGAAATCCGCAATCTTGCTCATTGCGTATGCCTCCTTTGAATTTTTATAATAATCGGTTGATT
>JAISVU010000343.1 GCA_031271375.1 Clostridiales bacterium
CGCTAAAAAAGGACGTAGTCCAAAAGCAGCTCGCTTTGCTGCGGTTCCGCAACGGCTTTCCGGCTTTTCAAGAAGGGGCCGTTTGCGTAATAACGGAAACGCCCGCGCATCAGCTAAAACTCCGCTGGGAACACGGGCGTTACGCCGCCGGGCTTACGGCGGACTTTGAAAACGTTTCGTTTACTGTGACGGGTATGGAGCAAGGCGAAACCGTTTTTATGATTTAAGCTGTATTTAAGCTGTCATACCAGCTTGTTTTGGAATTTCTGCAAAACCTCATCCATGAAACAGGGCAGATGCTCATGGCCGTGGTGCTGGTACACCCTTATATCCTTCTTTGAAACGATGTTGTTATACGCGGCGTATACCGTGGAAGGCGGGCATACGTCGTCGTCCAGCGTCACGGCGAGAAGGGTCTCGCCCTTTATTCTTCCGGCGAAATTTACTATGTCAATATACCCCAGCGTGTTATAGGTTTCTTCGGCGCGCTCACCCATTGGGTCAAACATTCTGAAATAGCTCTTCAGCTCTTTGTACGCCTCGGTGGGGAGGTTCAGCTCCATCACCCGCTTATAATCGCACAGGAACGGGTACATCGGCGCAAGCTGGCTGACAGCGGGTACAAGGGCGGCACAGGCAAGCGTAAGCGCGCCGCCTTGGGAACCGCCGTAGGCGCATATGCGCTGCTCATCCGTAAAATCCATGCCCATCGCCACATTGGCAAGCTGAACCGTGTCAAGGAAGACATGCCGGAACAGCAGAGAGTCCCTGCCTTCCGAAAGCCCCCGGATAATGTGACCGTTGACCGTGTTCCCGGAAACGCCTCCCGCGTCGTCCGACTGCCCCGCCTGACCCCGGCAGTCCATCGCGAACACGCAGAACCCGGCGGCGGCGAAGGATATGTGCTCGTTCCAGTCGCCCGCTCTGCCGGTATATCCGTGGAAATTAAGGGCTATCGGCAGATGCGTCCCCCCGGCTGGCTTAATTACCTTAGCGTGAACCCTCGCGCCGCGTGTCCCGGTATAAAATAAATCAAAACATTCAAAGCCTTTAAGTGAAAACTTCGCCGGACGCATTTCAGCCTCCGGCTTGACGGCGTTCACCTCATTAACGCCGTCGTTCCAGAAAGCGTCGAAATCCGCGGGGCGGGGGCTTTTGCCCTTATACTCTCGCAGTTCCTCAAGGGACATATCAACAATTGACACGGCTCATCCTCCATAGTGAAATTATGTGCTTTCCCCCTGGCGCAGCTCAACGGGGAAAACCTTGTTTACCGCAGTTGAATCCGGGCTAAAACCCTTTATATACTCGACCGCGTAGCGGCATATATCTTCAATTGGCTGGCAGATCGTGGTTATGGACGGCGTAACGAACTCCGACATGTCTATGCCGTCAAAGCCGACGACTTTTAGGTTTTCGGGAACCTTAATATTATTCTTAACGCAATACCGCAGTATTTGAGCCGCTATGATATCGTTTGACGTGAAAATCCCGTCAGTCTTAGGGTGGCTTTTAAAGAAATCCTTAATGCAGTCTTCGTACCGCGCCGAAATAAAGCGCTCCGTCGGGGCCGAATACATTATTGCCTGTATCCCACGCTCTCTGAACGTCTCGTCGAACCCGTCAAAGCGAAACTTGGCGTACATGTTTACCTGCATGGAATCCGAGAAGAAAACCGGGCTTTCGCAGCCCCGCTCAAGCAAGTGATTAGCCGCGGTCTTGCCGCCCATATAGTTATCCGACGACACGGACGATATACTGTTCGAAAGCATTCTGTCAAAGGAAATCAACGGGGCGTCAAAGTTCAAATGCTCCTCAAGGCTCTGGGTGTGGCTTGTAAGGATGACGCCGGCCACCTTATTGGCCCGGAGTATGCTGAAATACTCCAGCTCTTTTTTTAGCTCATGGTTGGAAACGCAGAGCATCAGCTTATACCCGTGAAGGGCGGCGTTCCGTTCAACGCTGTTTATCACTTTGCAGAAGAAATAGTTGCTTGCGGAGGGTACAATCAGCCCTATCATATTACTGTTCTTTTTCGACAAAGACCGCGCTATCTCGTTGGGCCGGTAGTCAAGCTCTTCCATAACGGCTTCTATTTTCTCCCGGGTTTTAGGGCTTACTCTCACGCGGCCGTTTAACAGTCTGGAAACCGTCGTCACGGTCACTCCGGCGCGCTCCGCCACATCTTGAATTGTCGCCATATCCGATAACCCTTCGTTACTTAATAGCCCCTTGCACGACTCCCTCGATTATCCGTTTCTGGCAGAACAGATAGACGATAAGCACAGGCAGGATCGTTAGCACTATTCCGGCCATCAGCGGGGCGAAATCCACGCTGAACGCGGTGAAGAAGTTGTATGTCGAGAGCGGGAGGGTTCGCTGGTATGGGGACAGGAGCACAAGGCTCGGAAGCAGGAAGTCGTTCCAAATCCACAGCACGTCAAGGATTAATACAGTCGTCATAACGGGTTTTAACATAGGCAGCACCACCTTGAAAAACGACTGGAGCTTGTTGCACCCGTCAATTAAGGCAGCCTCCTCCATTTCAAACGGGACGTTCTTAATGAAGCCGTGGAAAATGAATATGGCGAAAGCCTGGCCGAAACCCGCGTACATAAAGATAAGCATCGGCTTGCTGTTTAAAAGCTCAAGCCTGCCGTATATCGTCACGAGCGGGATCATTATCGTCTGGAAAGGAACTATCATCGACGCGACAAAGACCGCGAAGATTAAGCTGTTTATCCTCCATTTATGCCTAACGAGGAAGTACGCGCCCATAGACGCGGTCATAATAATCACGGCGACGCTTACGATCGTAATTATTATGCTGTTGCCGAAGGCGTTCATAAAGTTCATCTTGTCAAAGGCGTCGATATAGTTTTTGAAGTCGATTGACGCGGGCAAAGAGAAGGGGCTGTCTACAAACTGCTGGGTCGTCTTAAAGGAGTTTATGACCATTAAGTAAAAGGGTATAATAAATAGAACTAAAAGCGTGTAGATGAACGCATGTTTGAGTATAGAAAGTGTACGGGCTCTCGTTTTCATTACGCCTCCACCTCGAATCTTTTCGCCAATAGCGCCTGAGAAACCGCGACGGCGGCGACGACGATAAACAGCACAATGGCCTCGGCCTGGCCGGTTGCGTACCTGTTGGACTGAAAGGCTTTTTGGTAAATGTGCATCGAGGCGAGCTGCGATGAACCGTAAGGGCCGCCGGCCGTCAGCGAAAAATTCATGTCATATGTCATAAAACATCTTGATATCGAAATAAAGAAGCATATTATAAAAGAAGGAATCATCAGCGGTATCGTTATATTGAATATCTTTTTGAGTCCCGTCGCGTTATCAATCGACGCGGCTTCGAGAACGTCTTTGGGTATGCTGACGAAGCCCGCGATATAAATCATCATAAGGTATCCGGCGTACTGCCAAACGGTCACTATAACCATCGCGACAATGGCCTTATCCGGGTCGGTTAGAAATGACCTTGAAAGCGGGGCGTATTCCATTGCCTTGCCTATTTGCGTTATGACGTTGGCGAAAATGAACTTCCATATATAACCCAGCACGATGCCGCCGATTAGGTTCGGCGTGAAAAAACCGGTTCGGACCGGGCTTTGAAACTTAACCTTGCTTGTTAGAATATAAGCGAGAACAAACGCGGTTATATTGCAGAAAACCGTGGCGTAAAGCACATATCCCAGGGTCTTGCCAAACTGGGCGAGAAAGACCTTGTCTGAAAAAACCTCGGCATAGTTGGCCAGCCCCACAAAATCCATTGTTTCGGTAATAGGGCTGTAGTTTGTAAAAGTCAGGAAAATACCGTATAGCAGCGGTATCAGGAGCACACATATGAACACGAGCAGCGACGGCCCGAGGAAGATGGCAAACGCTCCTGCGTTCCTTAGTTTTCGACTGCTTCCAAGCATTATTCTCACCCTTTGGAATATGGGGCGGACAAAGATTCAGCCATGTTTATCCGCCCCATATCAAGAATTTAAAGCAGCTTACCTTGCGGACTGCCAGTAGGCGTTAATACCGTCCGCAAGCTCCTGACGGTCAATGACCCCGTCCACATACTGGAGCATCAAGTTTCCGGTCTGCGTCCAGGCATCGCCGCTGATGTATGAGAACACGCCGAGGTTAATGGTTCTGCTCTCGCTGGCGTATCCCGAAACGGCCTGGGTCTGGCTGTTGTAGGTTGTCTCTTCGGGGATGTTATTGAAGGGCATACAGAAACCCGCGTCGATGAAGAACTGCTGTCCTTCGGGGTCGGTCAGCGCCCATCCGCAGAAATCAACGGCAGCCTGCTGCTGTTCGGGGGTGTTGTTGGAGGCGTCTACGCAGAAGAGCTTAGGAAGAACCATAACAACCTGCGTGTTGCCGTAATCCTCGGGGTTGTTGCTCCAGGGAACCGGGATGAAGCCGTATTCCTGGTCAACGTTCTCTAGCGTCCCCATGATAGTCCAGTTCCAGTCGCCCATGAAGAACGTGGCGCTCTTGCCTTCGCCGAAAGCCTGGGTGTCCGCGTTAAGGTCGGCCACAAGGGGATCGGCCTTGTTATAGTTATGTTCAACAAGCATATCCATAGTATCCATATAGCCCTGGAATATCGGGCTGTCTTCGATCTTCGCCTCGCCGGCGACGATTTTGTCTATAAATCCCGTTCCGTCGGAGGTGGCGGAGCCTTGCACCGCGTAGCTCAGCGTAAGGTAATGCCCGCCAAGTGACCAGTTAGCGCCGTGAAGCATGGTTCCGGCTACGCCGGTTTCTTCAACCTTGTCAAGGAGCGCGCCGAGAGCGTCCCGGGTGTTAATCGTGTCGGGGTCAAACTCGCCGCCGTAGACTTCGTCAACTACGCGCTTATTGTAAAGCAGGCCGTAGCCCTGAACGCTGAAGGGTACGCCGAGGGTCTTTCCGTCAAAGGTTCCCGCCTCAATTACGCCGTCGTTGGCGAAGCTCATCCAGGGAGCGTTCTCCGGTGTAAGCTCAACAAGCCTGTTAGCGTATTCGATTACGTTTGCCGGGTCGATATTCATCATTGAAGGCCCGTTACCGGAAGCGTAAAGCGACTGGAGCTTCTCCTGCTGGCCTTCCCCTATGCCCGTCGGGATAAGCTCAATCGTGACGTTGGGGTTAATCTCATGGTATCTTGCAAACATCTCTTCAAACATCGTATTGACCTCAGCCGAGGTGTTGAAGTATGTAAGCGTTACCTGCTCATCCCCTGCCGATTCGTTCGAATCAGCCCCGGCCGGGGCGCCGTCGCCGGCCGCACACGCCGCCATTAACGCGGCCGCCATAACTAAGGCCAGGATCATGGACAACAACTTCTGATGCTTCATAAACTGCCTCCTTCAGAAATTTTGCGCTTTTAACCGTGACAGTTTTCGGCGCAGCTTTATTGTACAGCATAAAAAACAAAATGTCAACCGTTTGACATTTTATTTTTTTTCGTTACGGCAAAAAGCAAGCCATGCGTCTGTGCCTATACATATACCATTATATCTATGAAGGCGGGCATATCCATCGCGGCGATGCCCGGCATGTTCGAGCGGGCAACCGCGTTCGATACTGGTTTGACATCGGCATTACAAGGGGCCGACCGGAATACTATATGCCGACAGAGAGGCAAATGTCACGCTTCATACCGGAATATTCACCGACGGGAAACCTCATACCGCCCGTTGGCGCGTAAGGGCCTACAGCGAACTAGGCGATGCGTCC
>JAISVU010000347.1 GCA_031271375.1 Clostridiales bacterium
GAGGAAGCCGTTGATTTAATGAAAGCCATATCGGGGCTTAAAACTATAGTCTCCAACGTGAACCTGCCCAACGCAGGCCAGGCGGCGTTCATGCCCATAGACGGCATTGTGGAGACGAACTGCGTTTTTACGAAGGGCAGCGCGAGGCCGATGAACGCGTCGGTGTCGTCGCCTGCGCTCGCGGGGTTATTGCAGCGGGCCTGCCAAAATATAGACGCGCTGTGGGAGGGTATCAAGGCCCGGGACATAAAGGCCATATACGCGGCGTTTGTCGCGGAGCCGCTGTGCGCGAATCTTACCCTTCACGATTCCAAGTCATTGTTTATTGAAATGGTGAACAATACCAGGGAATGTCTGGAACCCTATTATGATTTAAGCAAGCTGGACGATATCTTGAACAGTATCCCATACGGCATTTGATGGAACCGCTGTTTTACTCGCTGGACGCGGTTCTGCCGCTGGTGTTGATGTGTGCCGCCGGTTACTTGCTGAAGCGCCTCGGGGTAATTACCGAAGACTGGGCGACGATGGCGAACAAGCTGAATTTTCGCTGCTTCCTTCCGGTCTTGCTGTTTATCAATATCTACGAGGCCGAGGGCATAGGCGGGATAGACTGGGGGCTCGGGGGCTTCGTCTCGGCGGGTATTATGCTGGCTTTCGCGCTGGGCTGGGTTATCGTTAAGCTGTTTGTCCCGGACAGGCGTCAGAAAGGCGTGGTGTGGCAGACGGCTTTCCGCTCAAACTTCACGCTGCTGGGAATGCCGCTGGCGCTGGCCCTGTATGGGACCACCGCAGGACAAGCCGTGGCGTCGCTGTCCATCCTGGCGATACCGTTGTTTAATGTTCTGACGGTCACTGTGTTTCAGCTGTATAATGATAAACAAAAAAAGGATATAAAGAAAAAAAGCCATTCTGAGACAGTTAAAAAAATAATCACCGGCGTCCTCAAAAACCCGTTGATTATAGGCATTGCGGCGGGCATTATCTCGCTAATAATACGCGGAATCTTTCAAGACGCGGGCATTGCCTTTCGCGTGAAGGATATTAAATTCCTGTATTCCGCGCTGTCTGGCCTAAGCCAGGTCGCGTCGCCGCTGGCGCTGGTGGCGCTGGGCGCTCAGTTCAGCTTCAAAGCCGCGAGGGGAATGCTTGTGCCGATTACGGCGGGCGTGCTGGCGCGTTTGGTAATCGTCCCGCTCTTGGTGCTGAGTATAGCCTTTATCTTCACCGGTTACAGAGGCCCAGCGTTCGCGGCGCTGGTGGCGCTCTTCGGCTCGTCGACCGCTGTAAGCGGGTCTGTAATGGCCGCAGAAATGGGCGGCGACAAGGTCTTGGCGGGGCAGCTATTGTTTTGGACCACTTGCCTTTCGGCGGTTACGATATTTATATTTGTGCTGTGTTTCAGGGTTCTAGGCGCATTATAACGTAGGGATTGGAGACGCACTAATGAAGCTGGGTATAAGAGGACACGATATATTGGAAAAACCGTCCTGGGTCGGGACATTGACAGTGGCGTTAAAATCGGCCGGGCTTGACACGGTGCAACTTGTGTGCTACAAATCGATAGACGACGTGGAATATAAAGCAAATGGCATATCGCGGGATATGGCCGCCTATCTTGGACAGATTTTGGAAGAATGCGAGATAAACGTGGCGCTGCTCGGCGCGTATTTCAACCCCGTCCACCCTGACGCCGCTAAGGCGGAGCTGGGCGTAACGGTTTTTAAGGAATATCTCAGCTTTGCAAAGGAATTGAACGCGCCATTGGTCGCCTCTGAAACGGGGTCATATAACGGCGACAAGTGGATGTATCACCCAAGAAACCGCACACCGGAAGCCCTAGCGGCAGTGACGAGGACGTTTGGGGATTTATGCAGGTATGCCGGGGAATACGGCGTTTCCGTGGGTATTGAAGGGGCGGCGGGGCATGTCTGCCACAGCGTAAAGGCGCTGAAATCCGTCATAAACGACATCGGGGCGCAGAACCTCAAGGTCGTCTTTGACTACTATAATTTCATGGACAACGAAAATAAGGATTACGCTGCTATATTGAATGAGGGCCTATCAACCTTCGATAATATACATTGTTTCCATATTAAGGACTGCTCGCTGGACAGCGGTGCGCAGGTTCCGGTAGGCCAGGGGGATATTGATTTCCCCAAGATTCTGGGCATGATAAAGTCATACGACAAAAACGCGGCGCTGATCCTGGAAGGGACGGCGGCGAAGGACGCCAAGCAGGCGGGGGAGTTTATTAAAAGGGTATGGGATGGGGTATAAGGCGGTATATACATTCATAAGAGGCGGTCATTATGGCGCAAATTGAATTAAGCGGAATACAGAAGGTCTACGATAACGGCTTCCACGCTGTGCACGACTTCAGCATGAGCATCGAAAAGGGCGAGTTTATTGTGCTTGTGGGGCCGTCAGGCTGCGGGAAGTCCACGACGCTGCGGATGATCGCGGGGCTGGAAGCGATTACCGAAGGGAAGCTATCTATCGGCGGCATGGTGTCCAACCACCGTTCGCCCAGGGACAGGGGCGTCGCGATGGTGTTCCAGTCCTACGCGCTGTACCCGCATATGACAGTTTATGAAAACATGGGCTTTGGGTTGAGCTTAAAGGGCCTAGACGAGGATATCATAGAGGCTAGGGTTAAGAACATCGCCAGAATACTGGGCCTGGAACCGTATCTCGACCGCTTCCCCAGGGAACTTTCCGGCGGCCAGCGCCAACGCGTCGCCGTAGGAAGGGCCATAATAAGGAAGGTCGAGGTATTCCTGATGGACGAGCCTTTGTCTAACCTTGACGCGAAGCAGCGGGTAACGATGAGGGCGGAGATCGCGCAGATACATAACCGCGTAGGCGCGACGACGATCTACGTGACGCATGACCAAACCGAGGCTATGACCCTGGCCGACCGCATAGTGGTGATGAAGGACGGGTATGTTCAGCAGATAGGCACGCCTAAGGAGCTGTATTTTAAACCGGCTAACCGCTTTGTCGCCGGGTTCATTGGCGAGCCGCCTATGAACTTTATCGAGGGCGGGGTTGATTTGGGCGGTAAGCCCGGGGTTCTGGGCTTCCGGCCCGAGAATGTACTGGTTCTGCCCCCCGGTCAAAGCGGGGACGAGCGCGTGAAGCAATCGGGCGGCTTCGCCTTCAGCGCCGAGATCGAGTTGACCGAAATACTGGGAGACAGCGTTAATCTATATATGAGCTTTAACGGCAACGATATAATTGTAAAATTGGATATAATCGATCCTCCCGAAATGGGAGAGACCCGCGGTTTCTTCGTGCCGAAAGAACACCTCTACCGGTTTGACGCTGAAAGCGGCGCGGCGCGTTACGGCGGCTGATGAGCCTCAAGCGTTACAGGCTCCTGGACTGCGGGATTCTGCTTTTGATAATGGCCCTGCTGGAAGGGCTGATCGCCTTTGGGCGCGGGTTATACCCCGGTGAGGCATATATGCTCTCCACCGTCCTCCCGGTGACATTGATCGTCATTATGCGCTGGGGTATGTGGGGTTTGATCCACGGTATAGTCGGCGGCGTGCTGTACGCGTTCTTATACGGCGGAGGCCGAGGCGCGGCGGTCTATGGCCTGGGGAACCTGGGTATCTGCCTGGGCGCGGTGTTCCTGTTAAAGACGGGCAAAGAGAAGGTTCGCGGGGATGTGCTGTTTACAATAATCTACTGCGTGCTTGGGTGGCTCGGCACGGGGTTAGGTAAATCGATTAGCTCGATGATAGCAAGCGGTTACGGGTTTATGGATATGGCGAGGCTTCATTTAGCCGTCGAAGCCTTCAACGGCGCCGCGGCGATAATAATAGTATTAATAGCTCGGAAGCAGAACGGCGTTTTTGAGGATCAGCCCGCTTTCCTTGCCAGGACGGCGGAGGAAGAAAAGCGTAAAAAGGGAGAAGCGTAATATGAGCAATCAGCCGATGGTTAAGCCGGAAGCTCTGAGGTTAAGCGACGACGCGGAAAAGCATTACTGGCGCAACGTCGGGTATAAGATAATCAAGGATTGGCGGCTTTATTTAATGCTGTTGCCGCTGTTATTGATATTCCTGCTATGGAGATACCTGCCGCTGTATGAGCTGGTCGCGGCGTTCAAGATGAACGACGCCACGCAGACCGTGCTGAACCGCGATTTTGTCGGGTTCCACAATTTCCAGAGCCTGCTGTTCGGCGGCGACGCCGCCGAGTTCTGGATGGCGTTTCGCAACACGTTCCTTCTCTCGTTTTACGGCCTGCTGTTCGGCTTCCCAATACCTATTATACTCGCCCTGTTCTTCTCGGAAATCCGCTCGAACGGATACCGCTCCGTCCTGCAGGTGGCCTCGTACCTCCCCCGGTTTGTCTCCACAGTCGTAATAACCACATTATGCCAAATGCTCCTGTCGGCGGGCAGCACGTTTTCCGAGCCGGGCATTCTGTCCCAGGCATTGTCGGCGATAGGGTTAATTTCGAAGGAAAGCGCCGAAGCGGGCCTGCTGTACTCGCCCCAGTTTTTCAGGGCCATCTATCAGGTATCCGGTATATGGGAGACGGCGGGCTACGGCTCCATTGTCTTCTTCGCCGCGATAATCGGCATCTCCCCGGCCAGCTATGAGGCGGCGCGCATCGACGGGGCCTCGAAGATGTCGCAGATACGCCATGTTGTGCTGCCCAGCATCCTTTCCACAATAACGATAATGCTGATCCTGCGCGTCGGGGAGCTGCTTACGATAGGCTATGAAAAGGTGCTGCTGCTGTATAACAATTATACCTATTCCGTCGCAGACGTGGTGTCAACCTATGTTTTCCGGCGGGCAGGGATTCAGGTAGGAGGAAGCCCGAACCAAGCCGTAGGCTCGGCGGCGGACTTGATAAACGCCGTAACTTCAATGCTGCTGGTCGTCGGGGCGAACATGATAAGCCGGAAGGCTTCGGATACTTCGTTGTATTAAGGGGTTAAGTTATGAAACGGTTAGACATATCGGAAGTCATTTTCAGGGTTTTGGCCTACACGCTGCTGACTATCTTCGCGCTGTTCTGCCTGTACCCCTTCGTTTACGCGATATCGGCGTCACTCAGCGGCAGGGCGGCGTATTATACGGGCGATGTGGTGCTGCTGCCGGTTGAGGCGCAGTTCGAGGCCTTCAAGACGGTTATGTTAAGCAAGCGTTTCTGGATCAGCTACGCGAACACGCTGTTTATGACCTTCTACGGAACGATATGGGCGCTGGGCACGTCGATCCTGGGCGCTTACGCGCTGTCTAAGAAGCGGCTCGCGTTCCAAAGGGGTTTTAACTTCTTCCTTGTGTTCACATTATGGTTTACGGCGGGGCTTGTGCCGCAATTCCTAAACTACCGCACGACGCAAACCGTAATGACCTCGATGGGCATAATGGACGACAAATGGCTCGTGGTTATCGCTATGGGCATGGCGGCGTTCAATGTGGTGCTTTTACGGAACGCCTTCGAAAGCGTGCCATATGAAATTGAGGAGGCCGCGACGGTTGACGGCGCGAAGGAGACGCAGCTCCTTACGAGGGTTTATATCCCGATGTCCAAAGCCGCGATAGCCACGGTGGGGCTGTTTTTCGCGATAAGCCGCTGGAACGGTTATTTCTGGGCGCGCACAATGATAAGGAACCGCAACGAATGGCCGTTGCAGGTGTATATACGCGACATGATGGAGGACATTTTAAGCCAGGAAATACCTTCGGAAATGGCATACGCGCCTAACTCGCTGGTATACGCGATGATTGTGTGCGCTATTATTCCGGTAATCATCATCTACCCTTATATACAGAAATACTTTGCCAAAGGCGTGAATGTCGGCGGCGTTAAAGAATAATTTCAATTTAAGCTATTATTTAACACGGTTATAACCCTCGAAAGGGTATAACATATTAAAAAGGAGGTAGTTAAATGAAGATGAGCAAGCGCATTATCGCAGTATTACTGTCACTGATGTTCGCATTTGGCCTCGCGGCCTGCCAGACGGTCGAAGGGTTTGATGTTGATGCGAACGCCGAGGATTACGACGCGAAGATGGATCTTTCCGAGAACGTGACCCTTAACCTTGCCGTCATGTATGACACGAACGCCTTTATGTATTACAAGGCCAACGCCGGCGGCACCGCCGAGGAATGGGTCGCCCCCGACGGCGTAACCTACCGCGACGGCGATTTAAAGCCCGTGTGGGCTGAAATGCAGAAGCGGCTTAACTTCACGATCAACGACGTGAGCACGGCCGCAGCGACGAACGTCGCCGGCAACTACAACGCCATCCAGGCCGCCAACTTCGAGGGCGTGGATATCATCAACGCCAACGGAACGACAATCAACAACGAAGCCACCCGTAACGGCACCTTCCTGCCGCTGGACGAGTACATGGGTTACATGCCCAATCTGAGAGCCTTCCTTAACGAAAACGCCATCGTCCGCGCCACAATCGCCTCCGGCGACGGGCATATCTACTACGCTCCGTACTTCGACGGTATGGACGACTTGGAGAACATGATCCTGATGCGTATCGACTGGGTCGAGAAGCTGCTGGACACGGAAGGCCCCTACGACACTGACCGCGTGATCACGCCTTATTACACGCCGTACATGCCTGAGACGCTGGACACCACAGTGCAGGCCGTTTTGGCCGACGGCTCCGGCGCTCAGACAATCCCCAAGAAGTATGACAAGAACATAATTACCGCGCAGAACGAAGCGGCGGTAATGGACGGAGCGTCTTTGGTTCAGGTACTTAAAGATCATATCGACACCAATTATCCCGGCGTGTACGCCAAGCGCTCAGACCTCTTTATCGGTCAGGACGCCGCCTACGACGCGGATGAACTGGTTGCTCTGTACCGCTGCGTGCTGGCCAACACCACATTCCTGACAGGCCAGAGCGAATACGACGCCGTTCCGCTGTTCCCCCGCGAAGCCACTTCACAGCGTTACGCCAACTTCTGGAGAATGGCTTCTATCTGGGGTGTGCGCGGAACCGACGCCCGTACCGGCCCCGGCACGATGTTCTATGTTGACAAGGACGGCGAGCTGCAGAGCGCGTACTTCCAAACCGACATCTACGACGCCGTTGAGCGTTACAACCAGATGTACAAAGAAGGCCTGCTCCTTCAGGATTTCGACAAGCAGGAAGCCACCGAAGGCCTTGAGGGCGGCTCGCACAGCGAACGTCTGCTCCGCGCCAACCTGGGCTTTAGCATGTATGACTATAACCAGACCCAGACCGTCTTCAACCGCTTTGATTCTGAGATAGAGGGCTTCTACTTCACGCCTGTCCTGCCTCCCGTCGCGGACTGGAACAAGGACGGCAACTACTTCATGTTCACCGACTCATGGCGCGGCGTGAAGACCGAGGGATGGTCAATATTGGCCAATGTCGCCAATGACGAAGCCAAGCTGTACCGCGCCCTCAAGCTCCTCGACTACCAGTATTCGCCCGAGGGGCACAAGCTGATGTCGTTCGGCCCCGACGCGTTCCTTGACGGCGAGATTATGTACCTGGGCCAGCCGGTGCCGAAACTGAGCGACGCCACCCTTGCGGACCTTACCAACCTTGCCGGCGGCAACTACACCAACTTCTACCGCAGATGGATGGGCGGCACGTTCCCGATCGGGTACGTAAAGAACCAGGGTATGGAATACCAGACCGTGCATCCCAAGGGCCAGACCGGCCTTGATAAGAACCTCAAGGGCCTTGAGCTGGGCGTAATCAAGCACCTTACCGGTAATGTCGCGGCCGCCGAGGATCCCAGCTATCTGCTGGTTCCCACGACCTTCTCGCAGACCGCCGCCGAAGAGCAGTTCATCACCGACAACGCTCCCTTGTGGATCGCCGCCGACGGCGTAATACTCTCTAACAGCAGCAATATGGCAAACCGCCACATCTTCGCGGACTATGTCCTCTACGGCTTCGAAGGCACTATGCCCGACGGCACGCAGCTGCTTTCGAAGGAAGGCTTGCTTGAGTTCTTCAAGACCGAAATCGGCGGCGAGAACTTCCTTACCGTCCGCCGTGAGGCCTACCATCGCATGATGGGGCAATAAACTGGAACCTGGATAAAAGAAGAACCTGGAACCTAGAAAAAACCCGGGGGATTTATTTCCCCCGGGGGATTTACACCGTAGGGGCGAGCTGTGTTCTCCCGCTGTCCGGGTGCCCATCGTCCTCGTAGGGGCGGCGTTATGCCGCCCGTTGCGGTCAAGATTATGGGGCGGTGTCATACCGCCCGCATAGACATTCGCAAGGAGCTTAATATGCAAAAAACCCAGATGCTATTCCAAAAAATCGTTATATTCGGCTGTATCGCGATAGGAGCGCTCACGCTTGTCTATAGCCTGGGCTTTTCTACGGACATATACAGCCTGTTCTACCACTCGGATCCCACAAGCGGCTTGTTCTATGTGCCGGGGGCTGAGATGTATTTCACGGTGCAGCCATATAACCGTGAGCTGTTTACGCACTCGGTGCTGTTTATCTGCGTCGCTGTGACGCTCTTTATGACGCTGACCCACCGCCGCAGGCTTTACTACATATCAAACTTCGTTACAAGCCTGGGGTTCTCCTCGTTTTCCGGGTTTTTGGGATTTAGGTTATTTGCTAAGGCTACGGAATACATTGACCTGTATAAGCAAGTGGATTTCGAAAAGATGGAACAGGTTACGACTATGATGAAGATGGAGCTGGTCAATTCCACGCTGATGCTGGACTTGGGCAGGATCTTCGCTGTGCTGCTGATTATCTGGGCCGCACTGACTGTCTTCAACCTAGTATTCAAAATGTCCTGGCAGCTTAGGGAACGCTGGGCTCCGGAGCAAAAAACGGAGGTGGCGTAATGGCGCGCAATCCCGCAAG
Organism: Clostridiales bacterium; assembly: GCA_031271375.1. Classification (GTDB taxonomy): domain Bacteria; phylum Bacillota; class Clostridia; order Lachnospirales; family WRAX01; genus JAISVU01. The sequence continues at coordinate 8,873 of JAISVU010000347.1, forward strand.
GATGAGATATAAAACCGATTCGGCTTCCGCCGCGCTCTGTTACCTGTCCATTGTACTTAATGTGACGCAGTTTATCGCTTTCTACGCAAACAACACCGTCGTGCCGAATCTGCGTACCGGCGCCGATGTGGTTAT
>JAISVU010000420.1 GCA_031271375.1 Clostridiales bacterium
AACCGTCTTTCATAGCTGTCGTAATACTTTAAAAACATCACATCGAAATCCGATAGGCGTCCCTGACGCAGAACAGTCTTTTTAAATGAACGCAGCCGGTTTTTTTGCTTTTCAAACCCGCCGTTTGGCATAAACTCGCCGTATTCAACGCACACCCCAGGCTTGCCGGGGAACTTTTCATAAAATCCCGCCTTGCCCGTTATTCTGTGCATTCGCGCAATTTTCTGTAATATCTGGCGAAACTGCACATGATCATCAAACCGCGCTTCTCTGCCCTTTATGTATTCAGATGCGGTGTACAGCCCATCCTCCTGGCGGACGAAGGGCTCGCCATTCGGGGCGGCGATAAAGCGGTCTGTATCCGTGAACCCGGCGGAATGCAGCCCTTCTTTCACATAATGGGCCAGCATTAGCGGTTCCTCGGCGGCAAAGGCTTTGCCAACGACAAAAACGCCTTTATCCGTCGAGCAGACGTATCTGCCTTTATCCTTCCGCATATTCCGGCATTTCAGCCCAAAATCCTTCAATATCTGCGGGTTTAAACCTTCCACATCAACCACCCCAAGGAAGCCATATTAACGTGCGGCCTCTATTTACAGAATATGACTATGTCCCTGGTTTTATGAGCATTTCAGATAATTAATGGAATCAGCGGGAGCAAAGCCCCCGCCCTACTGTCCGAAGAATATCTGCTGCACCAGGTCGTGGGCGGCGGCTTCGTCTATATAAACATAGTTTCCCAGATTATTGGGATCGTAGGGCATTGTGTAGGTATGGATATTCTCGGGCTTCAGCCTGCGCACATGATCCAGATATCTTAGAGCGTCCGTTGCGGAGAGGTTGCTGTCGACATAGTTGAACACCGCCTCAAGAATGGTTCCCGCGTTCTTGAACAGATTATCCTTTGAAAGAACCTGGGAAACCGCCGCCGTGGCAAATGCCTGCTGAACCTCCATGCGCTTGATATCACCCGAAGCGTAAGTGGCCCTGAAACGCACAAGGCCCATAGCGTCGTGACCGTTCAATATCTGCCTGCCCTTTTTTATGTCGATATACAAATCCTGGTAAGGATCCTCATAGAACATATTCTGGGGAACGTCGAACTCCACGCCCCCGATCTCGTCTATGACATACTGGAAACCCTCCAGGTCCATCAGCGCGTAATATTGAATCTTTATACCGAATGTGTCTTCTATCTGCTTGACGGTATAAACCGCTCCCGCTCCGTTCTTCGCGTAGTGGTATACCTCCGTCATCTTCATACTGCTTGGCGCGCCTTTAATCATGCCCTCGCGCATTTCGTCGGTGACGGTGGTCCGGGAATCCCGGGGGATAGAGATTAGGTTCAGGCTTTCGTCCTCGGTGTTATAGCAGCCCAGCATCATCCCGTCGGTGCGCCCGCCGTTCTTACCGCCCTCGTCCGTTACCATAATAAGAAAGTTGGTGCGCTGAGGAAGCGGCTTAATGATCTCGGTTATGTTGATCTGGTCGGACCTAAGGCCGGTGTTCAGCTCTTTTTCCGCCGCGAGCCTCACCTCGCGCTGCACAGGGGTTTCGTCCCCCTTCATCATCATCGAATAGCCCAGCAGGGCAGCGGTGGATAGAATCATCAAAACCACTATGACCGAGACAATAGCCATTGCCAGCTTAAAAGCGGGGCTGCGTCTGCGCCGTATCTTTGTGTTCATGTCCGTTTCGGGTTCGTTAATATCATACATGTTATGTAATTCAACCTCCGAAGACTACATATATTATTTCAGACAATAATGAGTATACTCATATATACGGCATTTGTCCAGTGTTTTATTCAGCTAAAATGCCTTTAAATAATTGCTTGATACAGCACAAAATCCCCCATAACCGCCGTAAACCCGGCGGCTTTCAAAAACTCCGCAGCCTCGGGCGGATACTGTTTAACCATCAAACGCTTGAGGTGCGGGAATATCCTTCTCGCTTCAAAGCCCTTAATAAGGGCTTTCAAAGCCTCTTCCAGCGCATTATCGTCAAGTACCCTTAAATGCTGGCCCTGCCGTTCCAGAATAGCCACGGGCAGCCCTGCCTTCAGCGCGACCGCCGTCCCCGCCATAAGCGCGAACGACATTCCGGGCAGATGGGGAAGCAAGCCGCCCCAGGCCTGAAGCGGATCCTGGGCATTGAGCCAGACTACCGAAGCGTCTGGATTATCCAGCGACCCTGTGACGGCATAAAAATCCTTTTCCCGAATGTACTGAGCTCCTGAGAAGCCTTCCACGAAATAGCCCCTGCGGGCGGCCCCGGTGTACTCCATGACCCTCAGCCGCTCCAAAGCCGCGTCCCAGGGCAGATTCAGGGTTTTGGCCGTCTCCCTGCATAGGACGGCGTATTTATCAAAGGCCTTTGTTATAGCCTGGTCAAGTCCCGGTTCAAGCACGGGCCGGGACAGATCCCACCGCCCCGCCGTTAGCGTCATAACCCTGGCGTTTACGCGCCGCCTGGCGGAAGCCTTTTCCTGGGAATAGTCCCGGGAATCCCGGTTAAGAGCCTGGCGCACAGGGATGAAGCTGTCGGCTGTTATCAAGCCTTTTTCCAGCATGTTCAGCAGCTTGTCGTGGGCGGGGCGGCCCTGGAGCCGGGATGTCAGCGCCGTTGTGAAACTGGCTCCGCGTTTTTGCAAGGCGCTGTATATTATACGCTCATCCTCGTCCAAATTATCCGGCATTATAGACATATCCGCGTCCCAATCGGCCTCTTCCTGGCGGTGGAAGCTGATATAGGGCTTGTTGTCCCGCTTGGCCCAGCGCCAAAAGAACTCGCCGCCGCCCAACAGCGTGTCCAACAGCGCGGGGCGGTATGCCGAACAGCGGGCGGGCAGCAGCGACGCCTCAAAGCTGTCTGCCGGGAAGCTCTGTCCGGCCAGGGCCTCCAATGCCGCCCTAAGCTGTCCCTCGGCCGGGGCCGCCGCCCTTAACCGGCTCGCTAGCAGCGCGGCGTACCGTTCCGGCGGTTGCGTCTTAACCTGCCTGCGCCTAGCCGTTATCGTCTCCCTAACGGCCCGCTCGTAAACATCCGCGTGGTAATATAAGCCGGAATCCAAGATTGCGGAGCCGTTATCACGAAGCGTCTCCAAAACGGCCCCGGCTTCTTCCTCTCCGATGAAATAACGCTCCGCGACAAGCCCGGCGTCGGCGGTCCCTCTGTACCTTAACGACCTGCGGATGATTTGCTCCTTGTTTAATTCAAACTCGGCATATTCATTCTCATGCTCGGCGGCAATCCATAAGCCCGGCTCAATATACCGCGCGCGCCCCGCCCTGGACAGGTTTTCAAACCACTCCAGCGGCACGTCCAGCTCCCCCGCGATTATATCCCCTTCCATCATCAGCAAGGAATGGAGGGAGCGCTCGTCCTCGGGGACTAAGCGGCGTGCGGCGGCTCCGGCGAGTATGTCTTTATCGGGCTTTATCGACGTTATTTCCTTAAATGCGTCCTGCGCGGCCCGCTGTATGCCTGTCGTAGTGGGGTTATATTCGTATAACAGCGTCGCTTCGGCCTGCCTGCGCAGCGGCAGGGACATCGGCGAAGGTTCGTTAAGAAATACCTCCCTGACCTTGATAGCCCCGGAACGCAGCGCGTTTAGGATGTACTCGACGCCGTCGATATCCCAATAATCCTCCAGGCACTCGCGCTTCGTCTCGGTTATCAGCGGATGGCCGTCGTGCCGGATAACCGCGTCCAGCATCTCGGCCCCGCGCAAGCGCTGAACCCACAGGGGCTGGCGTTTGCCCTTCCTCACGCCCATCATCAAAGCCCTTGCGGCGTTGTAACGGAATGTCATATGGAACAGCGGCGTAGCCGGGAGGATTGCGGCTATACGTTCCCTCGCCGTCTCCGGGTTTATTGTAAGAATCGCCCCTTCGGGGAAGCTCCCGGCGGACATTAATAAAATCCCGTCGTCGTCCTCAAATGAGCTGACATCCATATATGAGCCCTGTTTAGCGGCCTCCTGAAGCAGAATCGACAGCGGCGCGTTGACCTCCTTGCCGAAGACAGAGTGTATCATCAGCTGGTTGTCCCCGGCCTCGTCGCTGAAATGCTCGACGACGATCGTATGGTCGTCGGGAAGGACGCCGGTAGCCTCCAGCTGCCTCGCTATATATCCCGCCGCGTTATAGGCCGCGGCTTCGTCAAGACCCCAGGACATCAGCTTATCCATAATACGCTCGGGCGACGCGGCGTCGGTCAGCTCCCTCATCATAGCGCCGAAAGCGCGGCCCGTCCTGATATCCCTCGACATAAAGACATTGCGCCAGAAAGGGGGCTGCGCCCCCTCGGGACTGGCCTGCCTCACGGTTACGGTGTCTTTGTCCATGCGGGTTATGCGCCAGGCGAACGAACCCAGTAAAAACTTATCGCCCACACGGGCTTCGAAGACGTATTCCTCGTCCAGCTCCCCCAGCTTGACGCCGTTCTCCCCGCGTACCTTGAACATCCCCGTGTCTGGTATCGTCCCTCCGGTGGAGACGGCTAGCATCCTGCTGTAAGCGTCGCCCTCCACGACGCCGTTCACGCGGTCGTAAAGGAGCCTGGGCCTTACCGGGATGTCGCGCTTATGCTCAAAGTCCCCCGCAAGCATTGCCAGGACGGCTTCCACGTCCGCTTTCTTAACGTCCCTGAAGGGATAGGCCCCGGACAGGATATCCATAGCGCCGTCCACTGTATAGCCGTCGCCTACCGTCATCGACACCAGGTGCTGGGCCAGCACATCCAGGCACAGGCGCGGGGGCTTGGCCTTTTCAATGCCGCCTAAGGTTGCAAGACGCGCGGTAAGACCGCAGTACAGCCCCTCGGAAGCCATGCGCGGAAACATCTTCATCACGCTTACCCTGCCGGGGTTGTGACCGGCCCTTCCCAAGCGCTGCATGACGCTGGAGATGGATTTGGGGCAGCCTATCTGAACCACGCGGTCTATTTCGCCCACATCGATCCCCAATTCCATTGAGGACGTGGCGCATAACAAGCGCAGCTTGCCGGAGCGCAGTTCCTGCTCGGCCTGGGCTCTTTGCTCTTTTGAGACGCAGCCGTGATGGGTTTTCGCGAAGCCTTCCCCGGCTATTTCGTTCACGTAATAGGCCAGCTTTTCCGCGTACATCCGGCCGTCGGTGAAGGCGATGACGCTCCTTGCCCCTTCGCACTCCACATAAACGGCCCTCGCGATCTCGGGCCATATCGTTCCTTCGGGCAGGACGCGCATGTCCCCGGCGGGGCTTATTACCGCTATTTCAAAGTCTTTCTTCATCTTTGGGGCCACAATAACCGTTCCGCTCCCTGCCAGGTAGTCGGCGGCCAGCGTAAGCGGATCGATCGTGGCGGACAGGCCTATGCGCTGCAGGGGCTTTTCGCAGAGCCTGTCCAGGCGCGCCATAGACAGCGTGAGATGAGCGCCGCGCTTCGTGTCGATAAGGGCGTGGAGCTCGTCGATGATGATGTACTTGGCGGTGCAAAGCATTGCCTGCCCGGAAAGGCTGCTTAACAGCAAGTACAGCGACTCCGGGGTCGTTATCAGTATATGGGGCGGGGATTTGGCCATCTTCCGGCGTTCCGCCGCGCTGGTATCCCCGGTGCGGATCGCGACGTTCAGACCGCCCTGGCCCTTCGTTATCCCGTCCAGCGGGCGGCGCAGGTTTTCGCGGATGTCCCCCGCGAGGGATTTTAACGGGGAGACATAAATCAGGTAGAGCTTATGCTCCAGCTTGCCCTCCCTCGCGCTGGCAAGCAGCCGGTCGATATATACTAAAAAGGCGGAGAGGGTCTTGCCCGTCCCCGTAGGCGCGGAAACAAGGACATGCCTGCCGGAGGCTATGGCGGGCCAGGCCTCCTTCTGTGCGTCGGTCGGTTCGCCCAGCGTGTTCCTGAACCAATCCCTTGTCAGCGGGTCGAAATAGGACAGATTGTCGTTCATTTGCGTTTCCTGCGTCTGTACCGCTGTTTGAACCATTCCCCGAAGGTCATTATCTTTTCGGGATATTCCTCTGTTTTTTTGTTGGTTTTATCGGTTTTGGATTCCTTAACGGCGTTCAGTGAAATTGCATTTTGGGGTTTCTTTGCTTGAGCGGCGGCAGGAGATTTGAATAAAACGGAGGGAGAGGCGGCGCCGCTGATGGTTTCTTTTAAATTCCGGGCCTTCTCCTTAATCGAGTGTTTCGCGTCCCTACTGGTAATAACCGCGCTCAACCACTTCATAGCTTCGTCTTCCTCGCCCAGGCGGTGATAGAGGTCCGCTATCAGGTAAGCGGCCCCATATGAATCCAAGCCGCCAATGGAGGCGGTCTCGCTTTGATAGGCCTGTGCGAAGGTGGTCAGCGAACGCCGTCTGAAGAGTTCTTCGTTCTTAGCGTCTTGTATGTCGTTATACAGCCAGGACAGTTTAAGGCATATATTGGCCTTTTCGCTGTCCTTCCTACGGAGGATTACCGCCGCGAGCAGCGCGAACTTCGTGCGTGTCACCGCTGTCTCGGCGTCTATCGGCAGTGTGAACGCCTTGTGTTTATAGCGCTTGGTGACGTAATCCTCAACCCGCTCGATCTGCTTGTCCGTGAGTTTGCCGAAATAGGCGCTCATCGCGGCGTATCCGCAGTGAGGGCACTGTATCGCATCGTAATATATCGGGTCGAAAGGCTCAAAGACATTGCGCAGATCAGTGTCTTGGCGCACGAAGCGGAGCTTGGAGGTCCGGACCGTCGGGTTCATAAAATCCTTGTCGCAACAGGGGCATGTATATTTCTTGTCGTATATATAATCCTGATAATCCGTATCTACGAAGGTCTCCCCCAATCCTCAAGTGTTGATTTTTATCTTTCATGTTGATATAATTTAATGGCAAGTAAAATATAACATATATTGATAAAAAAAGGAAGTCTTGCCTGTGAAAAAGCATTCCATTATACGTTTAGCGGTTATCTTAACGCTGGTGGCCGCCGCCGCGATATGGTTTATCAGCAGCGCAACCAGCGCGGGAGGTTTTTTGAATAAGGGAGGGGAGACGGCATTCGTTACCACCGGCGTTACCGTCGATTTTGACCCGGACAGCGGCGAGGCTGTTTATACGCCTGGGTCGGACGGGTTTTATTTCGCGACGAAGGACGGGGCGCGGTTCATAACGGCCGCGGATAAACAGCTGATGACAGAGCCCTATACAATGCAGAACCCCGTCCTGTTCGGCGCGGGGGATGTCATGGGCGTTGTCGAGGCCTCGGGTTACGATGCCTATATTTATAATACCGAAGGGCTCATGTACGCCAAACATTATGAGAATCCTATCGTAAATTTTAGTGTAACGGAGCAGGGCTATTCCTGCGTGGTAACAAAGAACGGGGACGATTACGAGAGCTTTGTATATAATCACGGCGGAGCGGCAATAGGCCACCAGGAAGACACGGAACGCATAATCCTTTCCACCGCTATTTCAAACGACGGCCGCATATGGGCTGTAAGCTATTTGGATATAAGCGGCGCGGAATATAATTCTTATATAACCTTCGGTTATCTTAAAAAGAGCGAAGCGCAGGGATACAGCGACGGCATATATGGGACATTGAGGGGGGAAAATGGCGAATTAAATAACCAATATTTCAGTATGATACGCTTCATGAATGGTAATAATTTGATTGTTGTCTCCGATAAAGCGGTATTCTGCGTAGACGCGGCTTCCCCGGCCCAGGCGAAGTGGATTATGCCGCTGGATAACGAATTGGATCAAGCGGCGTTTTATGAAGGATACGCGGCTTTCGCGCTGGGAAGGGCCAGACAGGGCGTCCCGGTGGAACCGGCAGGCCGGGTTATTCTGCTTAACATGAACGGGGAACGTATCTTTGAACGCGATATGGGGGATAGGGTAACGAGCCTGCACATCGGGGGGCCGGGGCTTATCGTCGGGCAGGATCTGTCCTTCACGGCCCTGGGCTATAAGAACCAAGTCCTGTGGGAGTATAATGCGCCCTTCGATACAAGGGATATACAGTTCCTGGATTCCGCGGAGAGAACAGTCATCAGAACCGGCACGGATGTCAGCATTATGAAGCTTACAAAAATAAAGGAACCGGAAGCGGCCGAAAATAATCAGGGAGATGAATAACATGCAGGGTTTTATGCCAAACATCATGGATTACATTACGATAGGGATTATCCTTGTCTGTGTGATAGTAGGCTACGTTAAGGGGCTGCTTATATCGGTGTTCAATATGCTGTCCCTGTTCATTTCCTTTTTCCTTACGCGGAACCTGTACCCCCATGTGAGCGCGTTCCTGCGGGGTACGCCGCTGTTCTCGGGGCTGAAGGACTGGGTCGCGGGATGGATAGGGCGCAGCGTCGTCGTTCCCGACACAGGGCAGATCGTGACAGATACGGTGAACTCAATGCCGCTGCCGGAGATGTTCCGGTCGCTAGTATTGGAAAACTTAGGCAGCGCGCCGGAACTGGATTTGACAACGGTTTACGATTACGTCGCCGATTTCGCGGCGCGTATCGCCTGCGACGGTATCGCAATCCTGCTGGTGTTCGTATCCGTCTTCCTGTTAATGCGTATACTCGCGGGATTACTGCGCATAGTGTCGCGCATGCCCGTTATAAAGACCTTCAACCGCATTGGCGGCGGGGTTATGGGCCTCATAATCGGAGCGCTCTTGTCTTGGCTCAGTCTCTCCGTTATGAAGAGCATCTTCGCGGCGAACACGGATTTCCCCGTGTCGGATATGCTGGCGGAGTCGGTTATCGCGAAGTTCTTCCTGTTTAATATATAAAAATAAGGTTTATTCGTAATATTGAGTATTGAAATAATATCCGCTACATGATACAATTATATTATTGAAACAATAGCGTAAAATAAGAGAATGGGCGTGTCACCGACCATTCAATGGTGTAACTTCAAACCGTTTGCGGTGAATGACCTCCGGACTTCGGTATGATGTTTTATCAGACAGAATTACAGAAAGCCGCTCCTGCATGGGCGGTTTTCTACTTACGTCTGCTTGACATAATAGCTACGACTAACGAGGCTGCAGCTAATACAAGCGACAATGCTTCGTATAATGTCATAGGCCGTTTCCTCCTTTCGGAAGTCCGGCCAAGCGAAGCTATAAAGACACCGCCCACGGCTTTACGCCGAGGTAATTATATCACGGCTTGTCAATTATGAAAAGAAGAATTTATGATTATAATGCTGGCGGAGTCGGCTATCGCAAAGTTCTTCCTGTTTAATCTATAATAAGCGCCGGAGGGTAAAACTCAATCAACAGCGCCGCGCCGTTTTCCCTGCTCAACGTAAGGTAAAAGTTTGTTATTTTCCTCAATGTGGCCGATTTCAATGAACCTGAAATCCTTAACCGGGATGTCGGCGGAGATAATGATTTTTCCGCTCTCCGCGTAGTCCGGGGCGAAATCCACGGTAAGCGCGGCTTCCCCATATGATATCCTTACGTACTCCAATGAAAACACCGCGCCTTCGCCGGTGTAGACAGCATCGGCGGTAAGCGTAAAATAATCGAAAGCCGAGGCCCAGTCAAAACCGAACATCCCTACGTTTAAAAGTGTGAATATAACAAGGACGGTGCGGCATGAAAATAGGATTTATTGGCGTTGGGATTATCGCGTCGCATATGGTAGAGGGTTTTTGCGGCCTGAATAAGGCGCACGAGTTTTACCTTTCCCCAAGAAACACGGAAAGAGCGGCTTGCCTTGCCGGTAAATATAGGAATGTGACTGTATGCGGGCATAACCAAGAGGTAGTTGACAGTGCGGATTTAGTCTTCATTACGCTGCTGCCTAAGGATTGCCTGGAGGTCATAAGCGGCCTTAGGTTCAGGAGCGAACAGGATGTTATAAACGTAACCGCCTCGGTTACGCTGAGTGATATCGGCGCCGCAGCAGGCCCTGTCAGGAGCCTGAGCCATATCGTACCGCTGCCCTTTATCAGCGCCAGAACCGGGCCTATAGCGGCTTATCCCGAAAGCGGCTTGCTGAAGGAGCTGCTCTCTCCCCTCGGGACGGTAGTCTTTATGCGCAATATGGATGAAATGCGGGCGGCTCAGGCCATAACCTCGCTGATGAGCCCATTTTATGAGATATTGCACAGGATGGTACTATTCGCGGAGAGCCAGGGGATGCAAACTGCGGAAGCCACTGCGTACACCACGTCCTTTTTCCGGGCTCTCTGCGGACACGCAATGGATTTTAAGGAAGGAAGCCTCCATGAGCTCGCAATGGAGATGACGCCCGGCGGGCTTAACGAACTGGCGTATAAGACCCTTACCGCTTCCGGGGCGATAGATCAGTGGGGAGCGGTGCTGGGGCCGATAATAGAGAAGATTGGCGTGATGAGTTCCCTGAATTCTTCAAGTTGAGACAGAGCATCTTCCTCATAATCAATTATAAAACGATTTTTCTCTTGCTATTACAAATTCCCTGTGTTAGCATAGAAGAAAAATGAAGGTGGCTGAAGCGTGACCATTAACTAATCCAAAGCGGACATGAGCGGAATTAAGTCGGCGGTTTTACCGCAGGCTGTTCGTTATGTGCGCTTTGGTTATGTTTTGGAGCGCTTTTTTATATGTTTAAAGGAGGTTGAATATGTTAGAATTCAAGAATATAAGCGTGTGGCTTACAATAGACGACAGGCATATCATCGATGATTTCAATTTTACGCTGAACCCCGGAGACAAGGCCGTTATTATCGGCGAGGAAGGGAACGGGAAGTCTACGCTGCTGAAGCTGGTTTATAACGAGGCCAGCGTTTTAGGCTATTGCGGGTATTCCGGGAAGATTATAAAAAAGGGAACGCTGGGCTATCTGCCCCAGAGCCTCCCGGAAGCCGACGGCGATCTGAGCCTTGAGCAGTATTTCAGCGGCTTTGACGCGTATGTAAACGCGCACACGCTGAGGCAGCTGGGGCTTTCGCCGTTGTGGGCGTCCTCGGGCCAGCCGATAAAAACGCTCTCCGGCGGGGAGAAGGTAAAGGTGCAGCTAGCGTGGATTCTGATGTCCCAACCGGATATCCTGATTCTGGACGAGCCCACCAACGACATAGACATCGAGACGCTGGCCTGGCTTGAGGGTTTTATCAACAACTGCAAGCTGCCGGTTCTCTTTGTGTCCCATGACGAGACGCTTATCGAGAATACCGCGAACTGCGTTATCCATATTGAGCAGCTGGTGCGGAAGACCAAATGCCGCATAACCGTCGCGCGGTGCGGTTACGCGGAGTATGTGGAGCACAGAAACCTGACGTTTGAGAAGCAGGGCATGGTGGCGAGAAAGCAGCGGACAGATCATGACAGGCAGATGGATAAATGGCGGCAGGTATACAACCGGGTTGACCATGAACAGCGGGTTATAACCCGGGGCAACCCGTCGGGCGGGCGGCTGCTCAAGAAGAAGATGCACGCGGTAAAGTCTCAGGGGCGGCGGCTGGAGAAGCAGGAAGAGGATTTTTTAGAGATTCCGCAGACGGAGCAGGCGATTCTTACTCGGTTCAGCTCAGATATCTTTCTGCCGGGGAGCAAGACGGTGCTGGATTTATTCCTTCCCGAGCTGGCGGCAGCCGGGAAGGCGCTGTCAAGGAATGTGGAGCTGAAGGTCATCGGAGGCGAGCATGTAGGCATTATCGGGAAGAACGGCGCCGGCAAGACCACGCTGCTGGAGGTTATCTGGAACGCGCTGAAGGATAGGAAGGACATAAAGCCCTATTACATGCCCCAAGACTACGCCCGTAATTTGGATTACTCGCAAACTGTAATAGATTATTTGGCCACAAAGGACACAAAAAACACAAAGGAATTCATAACGAAGGCCCGGACTTATCTGGGGAGCATGAAGTTTACCCATGAGGAGACGACAGGCAGGATAGAAAAACTCAGCGGAGGGCAGAAGGCCAAGCTGCTGTTCCTTGAGATGGTGCTGCTTGGAGCAAACGTGCTCATCCTGGACGAGCCGACGCGTAATTTCAGCCCGCTGTCGAACCCGGTAATCCGCGCAACGCTGGCGGAGTTTAACGGGGCTATTATCAGCGTTTCGCATGACCGGAAATACCTGGACGAGGTATGCGATACTATTTATGAGCTGACCGGGGAAGGGCTACTATAACACAATGTCCCTATACTGCTTTACCTCCTCAATCTCATCCAGCGAGATGTGGCAGTATCCGCCGGGGTTATTATCCAGGTATTTTTGGTGATAGTCCTCGGCGGGAGAATAGTTAATCAGCGGAAGGCACTCAACCGCAATGGATTGGCCGCATTCGCGGCTCAGGGCTTCCAGTTCGGCGCGGATTACAGGCTCGTCGCCCTTGTCTGTATAATAAATCCCTGTGCGGTATTGAACGCCGGAATCCCCGCCCTGACGGTTAATGGACAACGGGTCGATTACGTCAAAGTACCGGCGCAGGATAAAGGGCAGGCCTGATACTGTGGAATCGTACATCACCCTGACCGTTTCGGCGTGGCCGGAACCGCCGCAGACCTCCTCATACGAAGGCTCGCGGGTTGCGCCGTTGGCGTAGCCCGCTTCGGTTTCCACGACGCCGCTTACGTTCTGCATGTATTTCTCCAAGCCCCAGAAGCAGCCTCCCGCAAGGTAGATTTCTCTGATCGTCTTTTTCATTTACTTCTCCTTACGTTAATGTTGGGAAGGGAATGTGAAAAAACGGGGAGCATCTTGTGGATGCTCCCTAGTTTTACTTAATAATATCAGTCAATAATACTGATCCGTCCCTGCCCGTAGGGATCGGCGTACTCCTCCCCTACGACGCCGTCAAGGAACTCGGCTATGTAGGTGATAAGTATCTGGTTGTCCAGAATAACGGGCTGCACGACGATGTTGTTGTCGCGGAACATATTGATGCCGTCGCCGCCGTCTAACAGCATATAGTTATGGGAGGCCACGGTGTAGGTCTTTTCCAGGTCGATAGGCTCGCCGCCGATAAGCACATCCTTAACCCGGTAATCGCCGTCGACGGAGACGAAGCTCCGCATATCGTCCATTACGACGGACGAAGGCATTGTAGTGTCGATCGTGTAGCTGACGCCGGACACCTGCAGGAAGCCGCCGTTTTCGTTGGGAGCGGCGTTTGAAGCCATCTCTAAGGCGTCTAGGATTTCCTGGCCAGTGGCTTCAACTACGCAGCCAACGTTATTGAAGGGATGCACCGCGATAACCTCGCCAAAGGTCATCTCGCCCGCGGCGATATCAGCGCGCACACCGCCGCCGTTAACGAACGCGACGTCTGCGAGGCCGTCTACGCCGTTACCAAGCACATAGCGGTAAGCGTCGGCTGCTAGGTCGCCTAGGTTGGTTTCGGCGTTTCTCACCATACGATTGCCGGTGGCGGGGTCGTTCACGGTAAGGTCAACGTCGGTCTGGCCCACTACCGCGTCCAGATCGGCCTGGAACTCTTCCATAATACCCGCGATGAAGGCGTCCGTCTCGGGGTCAACCTGATCATAACCGGAAATAAGCTCGGATGTAATCTCTCCGCCGGAAATGGTCACGACACCGATGTTAGCCAGTTTTGTACCGGTCTGAGCATGTATGACGGCTTCTCCGGCCATATTCGGAACTTCATCGCCCGGGATAACGCTGTGCGAGTGGCCGTCTAAAAATACATCGATCCCGTCCGTGTTGGCGATAACGTCCGTTGAGCGCCAGGGGGCCGACTGCTCGTCGATACCCAAATGCCCGGCTGCGACTACATAATCCGCGCCTTCGGCACGGGCCGCGTCAACGGCGGCTTGAACGGCATCGTATAGATTCTGGCCGTTATTGCCTTCGCGGAACCCGTAAATAAACTCGCCGTCCTCATTTTGGAAGTAGGCAGGGGTAGATTTCGTGAAGGACTCGGGGGTCGTGATGCCCACGAAGGCGACTTGTGTGCCGCCGTATGTAAGTATCGTGTATGGGAAGAAAACGCTCTCGCCGGAAGCCAGATCTGTGAAGTTGGAGGAAACCACCGTCGCGTCCAGGCCTTCCATCAGCTCAAGCATACGGGCCATGCCGTAGTCGAATTCGTGATTACCTGGGACGAATAAGTCATAACCTATCTGGTTCATAATGTCAACCAAGTAGCCGCCCTTTGAAAGGGTTCCGATCGCATCGCCCTGCATCGCGTCGCCAATATCTATAACGGTGACGTTCTCGGCTCCGTAGAGGGCTTCCGTCTGTTCTACCAGGGCCGAGAGGCCGGCGTACCCCATGTTGGTTACGGAGCCTTCATCGTTAATAACCTGGGTGACGCCGCAGTGGATGTCGTTGGTAAAAACGATGGCGATTGTGTCTGGCGCCTGAGCGGCGGCCCCGTCCAGCCGCGTTACGCATCCCGCGCCGGCGACTAGAACAAGCGCGAGGAGCAGCGAAAGGGCCGCTGTTACGAACTGTTTCTTTTTCATAGCCTAATCCATCCTTCTTATGTAGTTGGTACATATTAAATTTATCATAAAAATGATTGAAATTCAAGATGAAAATATTATATTGTATTCTTACAACCCCTGTGTTATAATGCTTCCGTGTGATTACGGACGGTCCGCCAGCTATGCTGTGAACGTCTTGGACGGAAGGAGGAAATCCTCTTGAGCGGAATTATTAAACAGCTGGAAAAAGAACAGCTTAAAGAAAGCGTGACGCCGTTTAATATCGGCGACACTGTGCGCGTTTTCAACAAGATTATTGAAGGCGCTAAGGAGCGCGTTCAGATGTTCCAGGGCGTTGTTACTAAGCGCCAGAACGGCGGCATACGCGAGACATTCACTGTGCGGCGCATGTCCTACGGCGTCGGCGTTGAGAAAACATGGCCCGTTCATTCGCCCAGGGTCGAGCGTATCGAAGTCGTTCGCCGGGGCAGGGTCAGACGCGCGAAACTCTTCTATCTGCGCGAACGCAGGGGCAAGGCGGCGAAGATTAAGGAAATCATTAATTAATGTCAAGTAGTATAGTAACCTTAATCAGCGGTTTTTGAACAGGGGGGACGGGGCTGTCGGCTCCGTCCCATTCTTGAGCCGAGAGGCCAGAACCGAGAACTCAGAAAGAGACCGTATCGTTTTACACAGGGGCTGGATGTTTTATGCTGAAAAGGCATATTAAAAATAAGATATTATTGAATGTCGTAGAGACCATCATCGCTCTTGCTATTGCCCTAGCGGTCTTTTTTCTGGCGTTTAACTACGTTGCCCGGACAGGAACTGTGGGAGGCGTTTCTATGGAACCCACTTTACGACACGGCGAATGGGTCTTTATCAACCGCCTCGCCTATAAATTAGGAAAGCCCAAGCTGGGCGATATCATTGCGTTTCCCCATCCTTCCGGCGGTGAGAGGCTTCTGATTAAGCGGGTCATCGGCGTTGCCGGAGACACTGTTGACTATTTCGGCGGCTATGTATTCTTAAACGGAGCGGAATTGCCCGAGGAGTACCGGATGGAACCCGGAGGAGGCCATACGGTGGCCTTTCCGCTCACAGTACCGGAAGGGACAATCTTTGTTCTAGGGGATAACCGCTCTCTCAGCGAGGACTCACGGTACCTTGAGGTAGGCTGCGTCGATCTCAAAACGGTCATAGGCAAGGTGCCGTTCAGGTTGTTTCCGCTTAATAAAATCGGCCCGTTACACTGATGTGGTGATACAATGTATTTAAAGCGTCTGGAAATCTACGGATTCAAGTCATTCCACGAAAAAACCGCCCTGGAATTCAACGGCGGTATTACGGCGGTAGTAGGGCCTAACGGCAGCGGCAAGAGCAATATTGCCGACGCGATACGCTGGGTTTTGGGCGAGCAGAGCGCGAAGAGCCTGCGCGGGGCCCGTATGGAGGATATAATCTTCTCCGGCACGGAGTTCCGCAGGGGTCTTGCCCTTGCCGAGGTTTCGCTCACGCTGGATAATGGGACAGGGAGTTTATCCCTGGGCGGCGAGCGGCCCGAGGAAATCCGCGTAAGCCGCCGCTTGTACCGTTCGGGCGAAAGCCAGTATTTGATAAACGGCGCGAGCGTCCGCCTGAAGGATGTTCACGAGCTGTTTATGGACACCGGCCTGGGCAAAGAGGGTTATTCCATTATCGGCCAGGGACGCATCGAGGACGTGCTGTCCGTTAAATCGGAGGACCGGCGCGGTTTCTTTGAGGAAGCGGCCGGGATTGTCAAATATAAAGCTAAACGGGACGAAGCCAGAGCCAAGCTAGAACGGGAGCGTCAGGCTTATGACAGGGTCTGCGACATAATAACGGAGATCGAGAATAATCTTGAGCCCATGGCGGAGATGGCTGAGAAGGCCCGCAGATATCTTGACCTGACCGAGAGATTGAAGCTTGTCCGTATCAACGCCTTCCGGCGCAGCCAGGAAAGCTGGGAACATCAGGAAAAGCAGAATACGGAAATCATAAAGAGCCTTGAGGAAGAAACGCGCCGCAGTCTGATAGAACGGGAAGATAAAAAGAACGAGGCGGCGGAGATAACCGCACGCCTGGAGAAACTCTCCGGCGAAGCCCGGTCAGACCGGGCGGGGATAGCCGCCCTAGGCTTGGAGGCCCAAAAGGCAGAAAATGATATACGCCTTACAGAGGCGCATATAGGGTTTCTTGACGATAAAAAGCTGCGTATACAGCGTGATATCGAGCAGCGGGCCACGGCGAAGGCCGCCGGTGAAGCGGAGAAGATGGCTTGCCTTGACAGTCTTATGGAGCTTGCCCAGCGGATGGTGGAGAAAACCGAGGAAGCCCAGGCCCTGCGCGATGATTTAGATAAACGCGAAACCGCCGCGAACGAGGCCGAGAGAGAGCTGGAGCTGATAAACGCCGCTCATGTAGAGCAGCTGCGGGGCGTAGCCGACGTTAAATCCAAAGCGGAGGCCCTTGCCGCCGCTTACTCGGCTCAAGAAGCCCGCAAAGAGCAAATAATCGAAGAGCTGGAAGCGGCGCTGTCGGGTCTGGACAAGCTCAAAGGCGCGGTGGGTATAACGGAGGAAGCGGGCAGGGCTAACGCCCTGGCCTTAGACCGCGCCGAAGCCGAGATAGCGCGTTTTTTCGAGAGCAAGAACCGCCTGGATGCGGAGTACGGCGCGCTGAAGGATGCGTTCAAGCGCGAGGCGGCGGCCCTTGCTGAGGCCCGCTCTAAGCACAGGCTCTTAACCGAGCTGGAAGCAGGCTTAGAAGGGTATCATCACAGCGTAAAGAATCTACTGAACGCTGTCAAAATCGGCAGAACCGGGCTTTCGGGACTTCACGGTGCCGTTGGCGAGCTAATAAGGGTTAAGGAAAATTACGAAATATGTGTGGAAGTGGCGCTTGGCGCGTCTATAACGGATATCGTCGCCGAGGACGAGGAAGCCGCTAAAGCTGCGATCGAGTATTTAAAGGCCTCTAAAGCGGGGCGGGCTACGTTCCTTCCGCTGACCGCGCTAAAGCCCAGAAAGCCGGATAACCCGGCCGTGCTGATAGAGCTGGGCATATGCGGGACGGCGGCGGACTTTGTGTCCTGCGAGCCGGTTTACAGGAACGTAATTGAGAATCTGCTGGGGCGGGTTATCGTGGCGGAGGATATGGACAATGCCATCGCGGTCGCCCGTAAGTACCGGCATAGCTATAAGATCGTTACGCTGGCTGGGGAAGTCCTTAACCCCGGCGGCTCCATCACGGGCGGATGGCTGGGGAAGACGGCGGGCATACTGACCCGCAGGCGCGAGCTTACCGAGCTGTCCGTAAGGATAGCCGAGGGAGAAGCGGCGGCGGTCAAGCAGAACGCCAGGCTGGACGCCTTGTCTGCCAAGCTCTCCGGCGCTTCCGTGGGCTTGGAGCGGGCTAAGGTTCAGCGTCACGAGACCGAGATAAAACAGGTTTCATTGGCGGCGGAACTGGCCAGGGACACAAGGGCCGTTAAGGAACGGGAAGAGCGCGTCGCGGCCCTTGAACATTCCGACAGGGAGCTGACGGAACGCCTCAGCGCGATTAATGCGGAGCTGAGGGAGAGCAAGGACCGGCAAAAGAGCGTTGAAACCGGCGTTTCCAACCTGCTTGCGGATTTGGCGGGTATGCAAGACGGTTTGAAGTCATTGAAGAAGGCAAGGGACGAGGCGGCCAAGCGACTCAGCGCGGCTGAGGCGGAGTTATCACGCCTATCGGCGGATGCCGCTTCCTGTGAGAGCGCCGTAGCCCGGGCAGAGGAAAGCGCGGCGGCGGCACTGGAGCAGATTAAAGCGTTACAGACTGAGCTAGAAGATATCGATACCGAGAAGTCATTGAAGATAGACGAAACGGAGGCTCTCGCCCGGCGGGTTGTTGAGCTGAGGGAGCAAAAAGAACAGGCCGAAGCCCGCGGCGGGGAATTGGAAGCCCAAGCCGCGGCCCTGGAAGCCCGGTTGAACGCGCTGCGTGATTACGAGTTAGAGGCGGTTAAGCGCGAATCCGGCATACATCTGGAAATGGAACGCGTTAATAATAGAAGGGAAGTAATGGAAGCCGACAGACGGCGGGTTCTTGACGAGCTGTGGGAGGAATACGGCGTAACGGCCCAGGACGCGCTCAACGGAGCGCAGCTGGACTTATCCAATACAAAGCTGAAACAGGAAGAAGCGGCGCTTCGCGGCGAGCTGCGGGAAATGGGCGGTTCGGTGAATGTGGGAGCGGCGGAGGAATATAGATTAATTAGGGAACGCCATGCGTTTATGACCAAGCAGCGCGACGACATCGCGTTGGCTGAAGAACAGCTCAACGAGGTTATCGCGGAGCTTAACGCGATGATGGAGGAGCGGTTTAAAGAGCAATTTAAGCTGATCGCCGAGAGCTTTTCCGCCGTTTTCACCGAGATGTTCGGCGGCGGCTCGGCGGGGTTAAAGCTCACGGACGAGCGGGATGCCCTGGGTTCGGGCATAGAAATCGTGGCCCAGCCGCCGGGGAAGCAGCTGCAAAGCATGAGCCTCCTGTCCGGCGGGGAGCGGGCGCTGTGCGCCATCGCCCTGCTGTTCGCGATACTGCGGCTAAAACCGTCGCCGTTCTGCGTGCTGGACGAAATTGAAACGGCCCTGGATGACGCGAATGTCAAGCGCTTTGCGCGGTTTATAAAGAACTACTCCGGCGGGACGCAGTTTATCGTCATCACCCACCGCAAAGGAACGATGGAGACCGCCGACGCGCTGTACGGCGTGACGATGCAGGAGGCGGGGGTGTCGAAGCTGATCAGCGTTAAATTTGAGGAGGACGCGGCGAGCTGAGACAGTGAACAGAAAAAAGTGAAAAGAGAAAGGTAAAAGTGAAAATGGTGATGAGGATGGTTATTTTATGTGTTCGCAAGATTTACTCTCTGATATAACGAGTGGAATCTCAAGAATAAATATCGAATAAATAAGGAGGCCATACCATCAGCGACGAACCAGTCAAGAAAAAGGGGTTCTTCAGCCGCATAGCCGAGGGGCTGGGGAAGACCAGAAAGAACATATCGGAGAGCATCGGCGGCATCCTTACCGGGATAGGGCTCAAGAAGCTGAACGAGGAGCTATACGACGAGCTGACCGAAGCGCTTATCATGGCCGACATCGGCGCGGCGGCGGCGGATGATATTATTGATAAGCTGCGGACCGCCGTTAAGGAGAACAGGGTGCAGGACGAGCAGGGGGCAAGAGCGCTTTTGGCGAAGTCCCTTGCTGAAACTATGGGCTCAATGGATTCAGACAAAGCCTTCGACCCGCTGGCGCCAACAGTTATCCTTGTCGTGGGCGTAAACGGCGTCGGCAAGACCACGTCCATCGGTAAGCTGGCTTCCCTCTATGCCAAACAAGGCAAGAAGGTTATCCTAGCCGCCGCAGACACATTCAGGGCCGCAGCGATAGACCAGCTACAGATATGGGCGGATCGGGCGGGCGTTCCGCTGGTGCGCCAGCAAGAGAATTCCGATCCCGGGGCAGTCGTCTTCGACGCGGTGAAGGCGGCGAAAGCCCGAGGCGCCGATGTGCTGATCTGCGACACCGCCGGGCGGCTGCAGAATAAAAAGAACCTGATGGAAGAGCTGCGGAAGATTGGGCGTATAATCGAGCGCGAGTATCCCGAGGCGCATAGGGAGAGCTTCCTTGTTCTGGACGCCACTACGGGCCAGAACGCCTTATCCCAGGCCGCGGCGTTTAAAGAGATAACCCAGGTGACGGGCGTTATTCTCACCAAACTGGACGGCACCGCAAAGGGCGGCATCGTGGTGCCGATAAGAAACGAGATGAACCTCCCTGTGCTGTACGTCTGTGTCGGCGAAGGGATTAACGATATAGAGCCTTTTGACGCGCAGGAGTTCGCCAGAGGGTTGTTTCATAGTTAATAAAAGGGGGAGCGACAATGGGATTTGGCGACATAATGCTGATAGTCCTTGCGGTGGTTGTAGCGCTGGGTGCGGGGCTGTATTTCCTTAACCGCTGGGCGTCCAAGAAACAGGTGGACCAGCAGAATCTTATCGACAAAACGAAACAGCAGGCGCAGATTTACGTTATCGACAAAAAGCATGACAAGGCCGCTAACGTGACATTGCCAAAGGCCGTGACGGAGAACATGCCCAGGATGTCTAAGGTTATGAAGATGTACTTCGCGAAATGCAAGGTCGGCCCGCAGATTATCACGATGATGTGCGATAAGCGCGTCTACGATTACCTTGAGCCGAAAAAGACCTACAAAGCCGAAGTCGCCGGGATATATATCGTGAACGTCAAGGGCATGAAAACCGCAGCGGAGATGAAGGAACAGGCCAAGACGCGTAAGATTCGCGAAAAGGCCGAGAAAAGGGCCGCCGCGAAATGAGCGGCGCTGACTTGGGCAGGCTGAAACGCATCTGCGTCATTGGCGATATGACGGGCTTCGGGCGATGCGCGCTGGCGGTGCAGCTTCCCGCTATATGCGCAATGGGGGTGCAGGCGTGTCCGCTGCCCACGGCTGTTATCAGCGCGATTCCTTATCACGACAGTCATTATTATCTGGACTTATCGGACGGGATTTCAGATTACGCCAATCACTGGACGGAGATAGGTATAACCTTCGACGCGCTGCTTGCGGGGTTTATGTGTTCTTCCAAAGAAATCCGCGTTATCACCGATTATATCAGACGGCTAAACCCGCCTATTGTTGTTGTTGATCCTGTTATGGGCGACGGCGGGCATCTGTATTCTAAGGTTAAAGGCGATGTCCTCCCGGTAATGCGGACGCTGGCGGGGCTTGGCGGCGTTATAACCCCTAACCTTACCGAAGCCTGCGCTCTGGCCGGGGTTCCTTACCGGCAGGTCTTCACGGACGCGGAGCTGGACGGCCTTTTGGAGCGGCTTCAAAAACTGACCCCCGGCGCGGTTATCGTCAAGAGCGTCTGCCTGGAAAATGACGGCGAAACCCTCAATAATATTTTGTTGAATAAAGGCAGGACGACACGCTGGGCATACGAACCCAAACCCGGGAAGTATCACGGCTGCGGGGACTTCTTCGCGGCGGCGCTGACGGGCGGCCTAGTCCTGGGAGACAGCTTGGAAGACGCTTTTCTAGCCGCCTCTCAAAAAACAAGCCAGGCCGTTTCGATAACCTATGAGCGGGGAACGCCGCCGGACGATGGTATTTTGTTCGAGTTGACATTATGACTGCTGAATCCATTTATCAAAAGACATATTTTATAACCACGTTCGGCTGCCAGATGAACGCCCACGACTCGGAAAAGCTGGCGGGGATCCTGAACGGGATGGGATACCGGCCCGCGGAGGATGAACACGCGGCGGATTTAGTGGTATACAATACCTGCTGTATTCGTGAGAACGCGGAGAACAGGGTTCTTGGAAATCTGGGTTATCTTAAACATATTAAGAAAAAACACCCTAATAAACTGGTAGCCGTCGGGGGCTGTATGCCGCAGCAGGACGGAGCGGCGAAGCGTCTCGCCGCGACAGGCGCGGTGGACATCCTCTTCGGCACGTTTAACCTGCACCGTTTCGGTGAACTGCTGGAACGCCGCGTTGTAACGGGCGAAACCGTATCCGAGGTGTGGGAGAAGCCGAACGGACTTGACGACGGGTATATGAACGCGTTTCGCGAAAACCCCTACCGGTCCGGGGTCAACATCATGTACGGCTGCGACAATTTTTGCTCATACTGTGTCGTGCCAAAGGTGCGGGGCAGGGAGCGGAGCCGCCGTCCCGAGGATATCATAGCCGAGATAGAGACGCTCGTCTCCGGCGGCGTTAAAGATATAACTTTGCTGGGGCAGAACGTAAACTCATACGGGCAAAAACCGGAACCTACAGGCGTTGATTTCCCGAGCCTTTTGAACCTGGTTGCCCGGCTTGAGCCCGCTCCTAAGCGTCTGCGGTTTATGACGAGCCACCCGAAAGACTTGTCGCCCGCCTTGATACGGACTATCGCCGAAAACGATAACGTCTGCAAACACATCCATCTGCCGGTGCAGTCCGGTTCCAGCCGTGTGTTGGAGCTTATGAACCGGAAATATACCAGGGAAGGCTATATGTCGCTTATTACGGCTCTGCGCGAAGCGATCCCCGGCATAGCTATAACTACGGACATTATCATCGGCTTTCCCGGGGAGACCGAGGAAGACTTTGCCGATACGCTGAGGCTGGTTCGCGAAGCGCGGTTTAACGGGGCGTTTACGTTTTTATACTCAAAACGCTCGGGCACAAAGGCCGCCGAGATGCCTGGCCAGGTTCCAAAGGACATAGCGAACGAGCGCTTCCAGCGTCTGCTGGACGCGGTAAACCCCATTGTGCTTGAACGGGGCAAGGAACAGGAAAACAGAACGCTGCATGTCCTCGCGGAGAAGGAAGAGGACGGCGTGTTTACGGGAAGGGCGGACAATAACGCCCTGGTGCATTTTAAATGCGGCGGACAGGAGAGCCCGCTGGGGAAGATTGTCCCGGTGAAAATTACCCAGGCGAAAACATTCTTTTTGCTGGGAGAAGGAGAGGCAGCGCAATGATAGTAATAACAAAGGACATGGAGGTAGGCGTTCCCAAGATCGACACGCAGCACAAAGAGCTGGTTGACAGGCTTAACGCGGTGACAGCTATGGGAGCGAAGTCCGTCTCGCAGGAAGAGACAAGGAAGACGCTGGATTTGCTGGGCGAGTACATAGTTAAGCATTTCGGCGACGAGGAAGTCTTGCAAAAGCAATCGGGTTATCCCAAATACGACTGGCACAGAGGGCAGCATCAGCTGTATATCGGCGAGTTCCAAAAACTCAGGAAAGAGTTTGAGGCGAACGGCGTATCGGCAAAGTTCACGCTTGACCTGAACAATTCGATTGTAAATTGGATTGTGAGGCATATAAAGACTGTGGACGTGGAATTTGGCAGGTATTACCGGGATAAATAGGCGCGGTGAAGCGTCTGCATAGGATGAGTCACCAAACAAAGGTATGATTGATTATCTCGCCGTTATCAACTAAGACATCCTGTCCGGTCATGCTTTTATTCGTTACGGCCAGAAAATATATCCAGCCAGCAATTTCTTCCGGCGTCGCCCACTTTCGGAGCGGTGTCATATCCATTATTTTGCCCCATTTTTCCGTATCATTCATGACCGGAAGGTTTAGATCGGTTAGAACGCCGCCCGGAGAAATGCTGTTACAGGTCGCACCGTACACTGCCACTCGCTTTGCGGCGTTCTTGGTATATGCCAGCAGCCCTCCCTTACTGGCGGCATACTCTGGAAACTCAGCGCCATTGTGAGCGCTGACGGAAGCAATGTTGACAATTGATGAGATTAATGGTTGGATTCCGTATTTTTCCGTGCAGTTGATAGCGCCTTTAAGATTAACCTCAATATCTCGCCCGCTGCCCTGAACGCCAGCGTTGTTGACCAGTATCGCAACATCAGGGATATCCGGCAAAGTTGCGGCGTCCGCAACATCGGAGATATAGTGTGTATAATTTCTGTGACGGATCGTGTCTTCGCATATGTCAATTCCGTATACGGCATATCCTTTTTCGATGAACAAGATTGCAACAGCCCGCCCTATTCCTTTGCTTGATCCTGTGATCAATACTTTCATTTAACCATCTCCGCGTATTTTTCTTCTTGCGCCTTAATAATTTTCGCAACCTTACGGGTGATCGGCAGGACTAGCAATTCGTATGCCAATTTAAGCACGACGCTGATACCTATCATAGGCACCATCTCACTGGAGGGAATTATGAATGTAAATGCGATTATAACAAACAACGTTGTATCCACAATTGATCCGCCTACCGATGACGCGATAGCCCTTACCCCAAACCCCTTGATCGTGGAGTGGCGTTTTTTCATGTGTCTGAATATTTTATCGTTCACATAGTCTCCGGCCACATATGAAATGATGCTTGCCAACACGATACGCAGCGAGCTGCCAATAGCGGTTTGGAACGGAGATACGTCAAACCATGCCGGATGCGGCAAGCGAACCGACAAAATAACGAACAGAGCAAACAACAGATTCATACCCGCCGCGTACCATGTCACCCTTCGAGACCATTTATATCCATATACCTCAGAGAATACGTCGGACAGAACATACGTGATTGGGAATGTCAATGTTCCCGCGTCAATTGAAAAAATCCAGAACTGAATCATGTTGTTTGCCAGTATGTTCGACATAAGCATGAACGAGACGAAAATAACGACTAACACAAGCAACAGGACAGAAACTCTTTTGTCAATGCTTTCTTTGATTTGATCTTTCCCCATTTAATCCCTCTTTCATATGATTAAGAAGTGGCATTTCAATCATCTGCGGCGCGATCCCCTAGACATCAGAACAAGCCTCAGCAGCGTAAGCACCGCTGATAGCGTCGCGGCGATATATGTCCAAGAAGCGGCGCGGAGAACCTGCTTAACAGGAACCAGCTCGTCCTCGGTAAGTATTCCGTTGGATTCCAGCAGTTCAACGGCCCTGGCGGAGGCGTTAAACTCGACTGGCAAGGTTATCAGCGAAAGCAGCACGACGGCGGAGAACATCAACAGGCCCACGGTAACGAGAAAGCTGCCCAAACCGCTGTCCACATTCATATTCATCAATACTATCCCGAGGAATACAATGGGGATCGACAGCTTGGAACCGAAATTGGCCACGCCGACAAAGTTCTGCCTTGCCATAAGCGGGCCGTATGCCTCGCCATGCTGCAGGGCGTGGCCCGCTTCATGGGCCGCGATGCCCAGGGCTGAAAGGCTCTTCCCGTTCATAACCTCTTTCGACAGGCGCAGGACTTCGCTGCGTGGGTCGTAATGGTCTGTGAGGGAACCGGGGATTTCTTCAATCGTCATGCTAGTGATACCGCCGGATTCCAGCAGCTTCTGGGCCGCCTCGGCCCCGGTGAGCCCTTTCTTATTCTCGGTGCGGGAATGTTTCTTGTAGATGGAATGAACCCTAAACTGGGCGTACAGAGAAAAAATCATCGCCGCAATAGCCAATACATATGTTAGGTTATATAAATCCATGACGCCGCCTCCTATCCCTGTCTGTACAAGAATGATCTAGTATAGTATAATATAGAAACAGTC
>JAISVU010000011.1 GCA_031271375.1 Clostridiales bacterium
CTTTCGTCATACAGCACATTTTTAAGCTCGGCCGTAAGGGGCGTTTGCTTGCGCGTCCACTGATTTTTCCACATCGCCCGCAACATGATCTCCCACGACATATCGTTTTGCATACGCTCCCAAATCAGATCGCCCTGACCGCTGCCGCGCCGTGCCTGCCGGAACTCGCTTTGAAGCACGGACATTGCTTTTGTTGTGCCGATAAGCACGACCGGAACGCCTACCGTATTGACGAGCGTGACGAAGAAGTTCAGCATTTTTGCCTGCCCGCCGCTTTTGGCTTGGTTAAGGTGCTGTATCTCGTCTATCACGAGCAGCCCCAGGCTGTGAGCACGGGCGATTTGAGCCATGCGGGGCAGCGCGGAATCAACCGTCATTCGATATACTGAAAATCTTTTGCCGTAATCAGTACCCAGTATGTTGTCCACGTAATCGAAAAAGCTCATACACAGCCCTTTCAGCGAGCCGTCAAACGGGCAGTCGAGCTTTGCCCACACAAGCTGTGTCAAAAACAGCGGCGCATCGTTGTACCGCGTATGTAGTATCGTCTGCGGATAAAGCGACAGTATCCGCTCAATTGCCGTGGTTTTGCCCACGCCCGACAGCCCGATAACGGTGAAGCCGGTCGCGGTGGAGTGGATGTGGCTTGCGGCGTTTACGTTGCTTTGGCGAACAGCCGCTGCGCCGTCCGCCAACCCTGCCGCGTATTGCGGCGACACTGGATTCTTTGAAATATAGCTTTGCCGTATTGCCCGTGATACACGCTGCTCAATGTCGAGGTGTACATCAAGAGGCTGGAAATACCGAAACAATCTGCCGATACAATGCTTGCGGTACTGCTCGTCCAGTTCGCGCTCGCCTTCATGGTAGCCGGGATCAACGGTCAGCAGCTTTGCCGCCTCATAAGTTGAGTAGATCGGCGGAAGCGCTTCAATCAGCGGATTGCCCCTGTAATCATAGACCACCTGCGGCAAATACCGCGCTTCCTGCGGCTCACTGCTCATTCAATCTCTCCTCCAGCATCTGTTTAAGCATTGCGAGCGTAGGCGATATGGGTTCGCTATCGTCCGGTGACTCTGGTTGTACCGGTTCCGGTTGGGGTGACTCATCCTCAGCAAGAGTAAACGCCTCCGTCTGTCTGCGGGATTCTTTTTCCCTTCGGCGGTTCTCCCGTATGTTTCCGATCCGTTCCACCTTGGATTTTGGCACGACAGTCTGCCGCGACATTTCCTCGGCCTCGGCGATAATGCCGTCTATCGCGGCGGACAGCTCCGCTTTGGACGCCATTTCTTTAGGCGCGTTTCCGCGCTGCATAGCCTTTTCGGTTTCGCGCAGATGGTTGATTTCATACAGACACTTGCCGACGTATTTCTCCTGCCACCCGGAAAGCCAGCACATATCGACGGTTCCGTCAGGCTCGCGCACATAAATCGTACTCATATTGCGCGGGTCATAGGAAATGTTCACCTTCCAACTGCCTTTCGCCCGCGCTTTTTCAAACCACTGCTCAGACGCGGCGCGTTCGCACAGGTAATACATGTTTTTGAAGCGTATGCCTTTTGCAGTCACGGACGCCGTATCGGCCGGCATCAGCGCGAGCTTGACAGTATCCTCCGGGAATACCCGCAACGCGCCGGATAGGTGGGAAATGCCCCAATTCCACAATTCAAGCGGTATCGGCACAACGCCGTCTGCGATCATGCCCTCAGTGCGTTCGTAGCTTTCCAGCAGATGATGGTTGTTGTGGGTGAGTACGCTCCGTATTAGTATTTCGGTAAGCTGATGGATGTCGAGCTTCGCGTCGAGCCGGTAATCTCTGCCGCCGCGCTCACTCATATCCGGTTTGAAATGTCCCGGCAGCGGCGCGATGCCAATGCCGTCTATTGTATTGAAATGCTGCTCCACGATTCCTTTCATATCGGCGCGATACGGCGGGGCGTTCTCAACGCGCACATTCAGCGCGTTTACCAATGTGTCCGCCGCCTTGCTCTCCAACTCGCCCCTGTCGCCGCGTATCATGCTCGGAGCCCCCCGGCACGGCCACTCGTCCTCAGTGATTTCAATGCCGTACTCAGCGCAATACTTTACCTTGTCGGACATGGCGTTCGCGATTGCCATCATAATACCCGGCCACGACGGCCCCTCAAGCCCGACATACATTCCGGCAACCATCCGGCTGAACGCGTCCAACACAAAGTAAAGCACAGGCCGTCCGATAATATCGGCGCGGTTAAAGCGCGACACAAGGTATATATCGCCGATTGTCGCGTCAATTTCGTATCTTGCCCCCGGCCCCATCAGGCCATGATCCGCTTTGCCGGTGACAGCTCGGTAATCAAGGTTGAATTTAGCTTCGCCTTTGCGGGAAATGATTTTCTCCTTTGTTCCGTGTTTTTTGTTGTACCAGTAGCGGAATTGGCGAATAGTGGGATATTCATCTTCTGAAATCAACTCCGCTTTTAGCTTACCATCTTCCTGCGGAACGTATTTAACATAGTGCTCCGCAAGCATCCTTTCGTAGGCATATTGTAAGGTATGCCCCTCACGATTATGATAGTATTTCCTAATAGCTTTCTCAAAAATTGCTTTTGTTGCGTCGTCAATATTAATGCCAACACCGCCGTATTTTGGCGGACGACCGCGTTTCCTCTCACTTGCTGTATGGTCTTGGCCTTTACCGCCGCGACTGCGGTAATCTGGAATGAAGGCGTTTTTTGTCTTTCCCCGTTGCCAATATATTTTTAGGTAGCGATGGAGATTCTTTAGGTCTTTTCCGGTTTCAGACATTACGGTCGCCATGATTGTTCCACGATGCTTTTTAAGGTAAATATCAGGTTCATTTGTTACGACGCCTTTCATAAAGCTCCAGATGTTGTCTCGTACCATGCGTTCTTTGCTACTCAGTGATTCTTCCGTTATGGGTATGACATATGGGTCGTCAGCTTGAACTGAAAAGTAACCGTTTTCGATTCTTTGCTTCAATTCGCCATATGGCAGCGATACAGGCATCGACATTGAGGTGATATCGAACAAATAGGTATATTGTCGATCAGCAGACATCCATAAAACGCGATATGTATGCCCGTCGTCACTTGATTTGAGAAGTGAATTAACAGAAATATCTACCTTGTTCAAACTGCTACTCCCTTCTCATTGAGATTCAACGATTCGTCCAGGTTGATCGTAATTGCTTTATCTAATACGAGTTGCTTAAATAATTGTATACCTGACCCCGTGGCAAGCGCATACTCATTTTCAACTGTTT
This sequence comes from Clostridiales bacterium, assembly GCA_031271375.1. Classification (GTDB taxonomy): domain Bacteria; phylum Bacillota; class Clostridia; order Lachnospirales; family WRAX01; genus JAISVU01. The sequence goes on from JAISVU010000011.1 coordinate 3,266, forward strand.
TCACTGCATCAAGAACGCTGTACCTGCCATATAGAAGCAGTTGCATCATCATATGTCGGGCATGCTCAAATTCTGATGGTATGCAAAAATCCTGCGCCATATACAGCCATTCTATGTTTTTCGCTTTTTGAAATGAAATATTTTGTTCTGTGATGATCTTCCAGTCAACGCCTTTGGTTATCCAGTAACGTCGCTCAATCTCTAATTTATCAATAGTACGGCGATTGTTCAAATCTATCGTTGTCTTGATAGTCCTTGCCTTCGTCTCTCCTCTGGTTGTAATCATAAAGTCGCAAGTCAGAACATATGGGTATCCACTTATGTGGTCGATTGGATATTTGATTCCCGCTTGCGCGGCAACACTGACAGCACACTCCAAGTCGGAAAGAGGATACTGTTCGCGAATATCTGTGACAGCATCCGACCAGTCCAATATATAGAAGTAGGCAAGCTCATTATTCGACATCAAATGATGGACGCGTCCTGTAGTTCTCCCTTTAACCCGTGATACGACTCCGCGAGAAGCAAAATCTTGTATGTAAATCCAAGGCGCGTAGCCGGAACCGTTTCCACGGCCCCGGCCCTCGCGTACATAGTCATCATAAACACTTGCGTTCCAAATGCGATGATGCTTCGGCATAATTATCACCTGTGCAGTTACTGGCGTTTACAATTGTATTATGGCACTAAGTTTTGTAAATGTCAATAACTTTTGTAATATGGCAGTAACTTTTGTTGCTAGTCATTAACCGAAAAGATTGGACAGCAGGGGTACCAGCACCATCCCGATTAATGCCACACCGCCGCCGGCCATAAGCTGCTTAATGCCCTGCGATTTCGCGCCAGGGTTATCATTACCATAACCTTCCAAAAGGTTGATGACTCCCCACACCGCGAGGCCGGCGCCGAGCGCGATAACGAGTGTTTGCAGGGTGTTGATGGCTTCCGTGAAAAACTCCATACAGTTTACCTCCTCCAAATATTGTTGTTGTATTCCCCGACCG
>JAISVU010000026.1 GCA_031271375.1 Clostridiales bacterium
CGGGCGCGAGGAAGTAGGCTCGATGCCCGAGGATGTCCCTCGGGATGTAGAAGAATTGCTGACTGAGCTGCTTGATATACCGCGAGATGCCTTGATAAGGGCGGCCGCGTATTTCCATCTCCGCTTTGAGTATATCCATCCCTTTGCGGACGGTAACGGACGCGTAGGGCGCGCGTGAATGAATTATCTGCTGATTATAAACAATCACCCGCCTATAATCGTCCATGACGAAGACAAAGCCCAGTATTACGCGGCCCTCGAGCATTATGACAGGACGGATGAAACCGCTCCGATGTGCGAGTTTTTGACCGCTCAGACTATTCTTACATGGAGTAAAACACTGGAGCGGGAAAGGAAACGCAATTTAAAGACTTTTTAACGGGGATTGAGAGAGTTATGCAGGTCAACCGTTTATTCGAAATCATCTATATCCTGTTGAGCAAAAAGACCGTCACGGCCAGGGAACTGGCCGAACGCTTCGGCTGTTCGACGCGCACTATCTACCGCGATATCGACGTGTTGAGCCTCTCTGGGATACCGGTCTATACGGAAAAGGGCAAGTCCGGCGGCATCAGTCTGCTTCCGGACTATGTGCTGGACAAATCCGTGCTGGACGAAAACGAGCAGGCGGAGATTCTGGCGGCTTTGCAGGGGCTTATCACGGTAAGGACGGATAAGACCACGAACGTGTTGCAAAAACTCAGCGGTATCTTTAATAAACACACGGTCAGCTGGGTAGAGGTGGACTTCAGCGACTGGAGTTATGCCAACGGCCAGGACTTTAATGATTTCAAAACCGCTATCCTGGAAAAGCGCGTCGCCGAGTTTGATTATTACAGCTCGTTTGGAGAAAAGACCTTCCGCAGGGCGGAACCGCTGCAGCTGTGGTTCAAAGACAAGGCATGGTACCTCAAGGCTTATTGCCTTACACGGCGCGATGTGCGCGTATTTAAGCTCTCGCGAATGAGGAATATAGTAATCAGTGATGAACGCTTTATTGAAAGGGACTTGCTCAACAGCCGCGCTGTAAATACAAACAATGCCCGTATCGAAGGCGAGGTGAGCCTGACACTCAAGATAGCGCCGGAGATGGCTTACCGGGTGCTGGACGAAATGGGCGGCTGCGATGTGTTCCGGGCGGAGGACGGGTCTTTTATCGTAAACGCTGTCTGGCCCGAGGATGAATGGGTTTACGGCACCATTCTGTCCTTCGGAGATAGCCTGGAAGTGCTGGCCCCGGAGCGCGTCAGGGATATAATAAGGGAAAAGGCTGTAAATATACTTAAAAAATACGATTAAAAACTCTATAAGCCCAAGTCTGTACTTAAAATGTATACGCTGTGCTTGAGTTATTGTATTTTTCGGCCTGGAGCATAAACATTTGTGCATATTTACCATTAATCTTCATTAAATCATCGTGCCGCCCGGATTCAATAATTCTGCCGCCCTCCAGCATATAGATTTTGTCGGCTAAACGCGTTGTGGACAGGCGGTGGGAAATGAAAATAACAGTCCTGTCCGTTATCGTTTCAAGAAGCATCTTGTTTAAGTTATGCTCGCTTTCCGGGTCAAGAGCGCTGGAAGGCTCGTCCAGTATTATGATATCGCAGTCTTTATATAAAACCCGCGCGATGCACAGTTTTTGAGCTTCTCCGCCTGACAAGCCGGTTCCGTCGCTGTTAAACTCCGTAGTAAGCTCCGTGCTGAGGCCATTAGCAATCATCTCGGTGTTAAAGCCGCTGCGTTTAAGAGCGGCGCTCACCTTTTCGCTGTCGTAAACGCTGTCCATAGCGACGTTTTCGGCTACAGTCGCCGCGAAAAGCTGGTAATCCTGAAAGGCAGCCCCGAAAACGTCCCTGTAGCTTTTAACGCCGTACTCCTTTACATTTATGCCGTTATAATGGATTTCTCCGCTTGACGCGTCATACAGGCGCATTATCAGCTTAATCAGCGTAGTTTTTCCGGCTCCGTTATAGCCGACTATGGCAATCTTCTCTCCCGGAGCGATTGTTAATGTAATGTCTTTTAAGACCGGCTCCATATCCTCGCGATATGAAAAGCTCAGGTTATTTAGCTCGAGAACACGAGCGCCGCGCGGCGGGATAAGGGCTCCGTCTTTTATCGCGCCTTCGCAGGCTAAAAAGCTCCTGATTTTCTCAATGTAAAGGCTGTGCTCCTGAAATTTTGGAACAACGGCTATAACATCGCCTAGCCCGCGCTTTAAGCTGCCCGCCGAGCGAAAAAGAGCCGCCACATCGCCATAGCTCAAGGCCTTTTTAACTATAACAGAAAAGGCCAGATATATCATGTAAAGGCCGTCAAAAACAAACGAGTTGAAGAAGTAATTCTGCAGCAGGGAAAGGGCCGTTATTTTAGCGGAACGTTTCTTTATCGTCCGTTTCAGTTCATCGCCGCTTGAGTCGAAATCCTTGAATAATTTGAGCTTCAAATCGCTGACGCGTATCTCCTTCGCGCAGTCGCTGAGGTATAAAGCCCTGTTGATATAGTCGAGCCGTCTTTTCATCGGTCTCGATTCCATGTTTAAATCATAACGCAGTTTGTTTAGCTTGGAGCTTGTCAATAATGACGCGGTTAAGGAAACGCCGACAAAAATAAACCCGGTCTTGTCAAATGAGAGCATGAATATCCCTGACGTAAAAACCGAGGCGACGCTTCGCAGCGTCCAGTCAACGGAGGATAACACGGCATCCGCTCTCGTTCCGGCGTCTTTCATTGCCCACACGAAATCGTTATAGAACTCGGGGTCGTCATAACGGTTTAAGTCCATTCCCGCGGCTTTCTCATAAATATCCATCTGCATCTTGCGCACCAGCTTCGTGCGGCTCTTGGGACGGTATGAGGCGTTGAACAGATTCATAAAAAGCAGGTAAAGCGCGGTTGCCGCGAAAGCACCGATAATATAACCCAGCGCGTCGTAATACGGCCGGCCATACTGTATGCAGTCAATTATGTATTTTATCATATAAGTATGCTCAAAAAACAGAATCGTCCCGTGAACCGCTCCGTTAAGGCAGATTATAATGGCGTAGCCGGGGACGGTCTTCAGCGCGTATTTAATGATGAACCAGTTATTGGATAATACCCGTTTCATTATACCGCAGTCCCTTCCATGTCTCTGATATAATTCTTAGCCTGCATATTGAACATTTCGCTGTACTTTCCCCCGGCAGCCATAAGCTCCGCATGGGAACCTGACTCCACAATGCTCCCGCTCTCCAGCAGATAAACCTTATCGGCCATAACGGCCGACGACAGCCTATGCGATATAAGGACGGCGATTTTTCGCTTATCCTCCGTATATGTGCGCGAAAGCGTCTCATACATTTCATACTCCGCGATTGGGTCGAGAGCGCTGGAAGGCTCGTCGAGTATCAATATTCTGCGGTCCTTCGCAAAAACCCGGGCGACAGCTATTTTCTGATACTCGCCGCCGGACAGCACATTCCCGCCGTCGTCGAATTCCCTTGTAAGCATCGCGTCAACGCCGTTCTTCAGCGACGAAACCTTCTCATGCGCGCCGCTTTTTTGAAGAGCCTGAATCCCGGCTTCTCTTTCCGCTTCGTCCACAGGTTCGCCCAGCAGAACATTTTCCATAACGGTCATCGACATGATTTGAAAATCTTGAAACACCGTGCCAAAGAGAGCGCGATACGCTTTCACGTTGTATTCCTTAATGTTTATTCCGTTTAGAAGGATCTCCCCTTCGGTTACGTCATATAAACGCATCAGAAGCTTTACTAATGTCGATTTACCAGCGCCGTTATGCCCAACCAACGCGATTTTTTCTCCTGGGCGTACTATAAAACTGACATTTTTCAGCGAATATACATCATTATACGCGAAGCTGACGTTTTTAAATTCAATTGTTATTTCCGTCCCGCCGGGAGATATGCCGCCTTGATTTTCGGATATCTTTTCTTTATAATTCAGAAACTCACGGATATTGTTGATGAATATGCCGTTCTCCGAGGATTTGACTATATTGTCCGTCAATCCGATGAGCGTGTTCGCGGTGGAAACGATCGCGTTTGACAGGACGATGAAACCCGCCGCCGACAGGGATTTTTGAACAATCGCGCAGTAAGCCGCGTAAATCCAAACCCCGCAGAAAACCAGCGGGAAACACAGGAAATGCCTTGAGAACGAAAAGCCGAACCGCTTTAGCCAATACCGCTGATAGTTTGCTAATACGTCCTTTAACGACTTTTCATACGAACCGCGCAAAACCGTGAAGATGTTCGAGCTGCGCAGCTCCTTTGCGTACTTTTGCAGCAAAACTGCCCTGCCTGTATAGTCCATGCGGCGGTTGGGGGGAGCATTGGCGTCATTGATCTTGTGAAAAATCCCGTTCGTAAGCCGCCCAAAGAAGAAGCTCCCAATTACGGGAAGAAAGACGAAGAACGCTACAATACGGTTCAAATTGTAGATTTCATAAATCGCGTAGCCGGACGATATAATCATCGCCAGAATTGTTGAGACGCAGTCTAAAACGGATATGGTTCTGTCGTAGGCTTCCGTCAACGCTCGCGTATAATTGTTGTAAAACTCGGGGTTCTCATAGCATCCTACATCGACTGCCACAGCTTTTTCAAAGAGGAGCTTATTGACCCCGTTATACAGAACTTGATCGGTCAATGGGCGGTATCTGTTTTCATACCAGTTTTCAAACAAAGCAATGATGAAGAACGCCGCCGCAGACGCCAGAATAAAGGTCAGAATCTCCGGGAATTTACGTTCTTTCTCAAAAGCGTCAAACAAAAAGCGTATAAAGATAATAGAATAGAAAACCCACGAAAAATAGCTGAGGAACGCGGATATAAACTGCGCCGCAACCCTGCGCGGGCAAATACGCGCGGCCAGCTTTAATATGTAGAAATTGTTCTTGAAACTTTGATGTTTGTTATTCACCGGGAACCCCTTAAGAAACTATATAATGGAATAATAACATGAAATCGTAAAAAGTTCCATGATATTTTAATTTTCTGTTTTGAATATTATTTTAATATGACGCGCTGTTGTCAGATTTAATATGGTATAATATTACTTGAGAGGGATGATAAAATGATAAACCTAAGAGAGCATATTAACGCGCCGGGCTTTGATATACCCGATATTACGCTGGATCCCGCAGGCATAAAGGCCGTGATGATTAATGAAGTCCCGCCGCCCAATCCCGCCGACGGGTTTTACGGCGGGCCGGAATCGGATTACGCGCGTTCGGTTCTGGGCCTGTTTAAAATGGCCGGGATTCATGCCCGGAGCATCCAAGACGTACTGGATATGGGGATATACCTCACAACCGCTGTTAAAACGCCTAAGAGCGGATATACCGTGGAAACAGCGATTATCAAGGCGCATCTGCCAATATTAAAAGCGGAGCTGTCGCTTTTCCCCACATTAAAGGTCATCGGTCTTATGGGCGATGT
>JAISVU010000053.1 GCA_031271375.1 Clostridiales bacterium
AAAGCATTTTGAGTAGCTGGGAGAAGGACGGGTTTACAACATTGAGCCTTGTCGAAGGGCACCTGAAGGACTGGAAAGACAAGAAGAACACGGGCAAAAGACCCGGGCAGTACAAGACCGCTTTTGAACGGACGTTAGATGCGGCCCGGAGCGGGATTGAGAAATACAGGAACGGAGAGGTTACTATCTATGACGTATGAACAAGCGGTAACAATGACAGTGCTTATCTCGGCGGCTCAAAACGTGTCATTTACCGAGGAGAAACAGCACATATGGCACGGGCTCCTGGAGGACTTGGATTACAATATCGCGGCGCTGGCCCTTAAAGAGCTTCTGCGCACGGAACTTTACACGATAACCCCGGCTCATATCAGAAAAGCGTATGCCGATATTGCCGAACCCCAGCCTGACGCGGCGGAAGCCTGGAAGACGCTTTTAATCATTGTCGGCTATGGCCGGTACAACTACGCCGCCGCCATGGAATACGCCGAAACGCAGAATCCCGTGGTCGTCAAACTCGTTAAGGAATTGGGGTACATAAACCTATGTAACGCCGACCCGGACAAGCTGCGCGTGGACTTTGAAATTCTCTATAAGGACACCGCCAAGGCGTACATGAAAGAGCGGATGCTGCCCGCCGCGATAAAGCGGCAGATTGCGAATATGAGGTTGTCTTTGGAGAATCAGCACTTTGCCGCCGTTGAAAGTGAAGATGATGCTGAGTATTTGCCGCCGCCAATGGATTACGGTGACAGGCCGCGATATACCGGGATTTCCGCGAAGGATAATTTAATCGCCATGAGCGCGGCCCTTGAGCGGATGGGCTTTAGGCGAAACGCATGACAGCAGCCCAATCAAAGCGGCCGGTGCGTACGGTATCTTGCCAAAGATGTCAGGATGACGGTTTTGTTGAATATCTTCAAAAGGACGATGGGGCAATGTATACGTTTATGGCCTACTGCACTTGTCCGGCGGGTTCACAGTGGCGCTATGACGGGCGGCATTTGCAAAAGGGCAAGAGCCGTTACCGGATACCGTGCATAGACGAGATAATGGCGGTGAACCCGTTTACCGGGAATTATGAGGAAATGCCGGAGGACGGTGAGCTGCCATGACTTACCCCCGCCCCAGCAAATACGGCAATAAACGTACCGTAATAGACGGCATCCGCTTCGACAGCAAGGCCGAGGGCCGGAGATATCAGCAGCTGAAGCTTTTGGAACGGGCCGGGGAGATAACCCGCCTAGAGCTGCAAAAGCCCTTCAAACTTCACGCCGGAATCGTGTATAAAGCCGATTTCACTTACCACGAGTTTGCGTCCAACGCTTGCATCGCGGAAGATATAAAAGGCGTCGAAACCAAGGAATTTAAACTCAAGAAGCGACTCTTTAAAGCGGATTACCCGGAATGGGAACTGAGAGTTATCCCGGCCAAGGAGGTATAGACGTGAAACAGGTAACGCGCTATAGATGCGACTTCTGCGGACGCACTTACGCGAAAGCCGCGACGGTAGAGAGGCATGAAAAAGAGTGCTGCCAGAACCCGGACGGAGTTAATTGTTTCCTCTGCGTCCACAGTTACATAGGGGACTGGAGCGACGATGACAACCGCGCATACAAAGATGAGCCGATATGCAGGGAAAACGAGTTAAGACTCAGAGAGGTTAAACGAGAACTCCCCGGCCGCGAGGGCCATAAATCATACGCGCCGTTATGCGAGGATTTCAAGCGCAGGCCGCCCGGCAAGTATATCGGGTATTTGTGGGAGGATGGGAATGGCTAACCCCCGCAAAATCGACCTGATGCATAAACTCTATGGCATATCGGCCCAAATCTGCGGCGACTGCTGCAATTACGTCAGTGAACTTTATCACGACAAGAAACTTCGTAAATGCGAACGGTACGGGCTGACACATTCCGAAGCTTCGGACTGGAAGAAATCGGCCGCGGCCTGCGGGATGTTCAATGTCCCGATGAAGGACAACGAGGCCCCGGTGATTAGGACGGTACGCGGGGAGAGGATTAAGGACGGGCCGATGGAAGGGCAGATGACATTGTGCGAATAATCCGCGTCTTCTCCCGCCGGAACAGCTACACACCCACTGACGATTACGCCTTTTACGGCATGCCTCCACTTGCCGAGCTTATCCCTGAACATGATGAGGTGCATATCTCCTGTGTGTTTTCGTGGGACAAAGCCGAAGCCGAGGAGCTGGCATATCAGTGGGAGGGACGGACGAACAAGCCCGTAAAGCTGGGAGGCCCCGCATTCGGTTCGCCGTCGGAGGATTTCGTGCAAGGCATGTACATCAAGCCAAACATAATATTCACGACGCGCGGTTGCAATAATGCCTGCCCGTGGTGCATTGTCCCGAAGCTGGAGGGGCCGCTCAAGGAATTGCCGGTATGTCAGGGCAACGTCATACAAGACAACAATTTTTTACAAGCGTCACGGGTACATAAAAACAAGGTTTTCGAGATGCTGAGGACACAGCGTGGGATATGCTTCAAGGGCGGCTTGGAAGTGGATTTGATTGACAGCCATTTTATAAACGCCGTGACTGGTCTGCGGATTAAAGAATTATGGCTTGCCTGCGACACCGACGGAGATTTGCCAAGGGCGGTAAAGGCCATAGGCAATCTTAAAAAAGCCGGGTTCAGCCGGGACAAAATAAAGTGCTACGCGCTAATCGGCGACGATATGGACAGAAACGAGGCGCGGTTACGGGAGATATACCACGCCGGGGCAATGCCTTTCGCCCAGCTTTACCGGGAGTTTACGGATACGAAGACGAAATACCCGCCGGAATGGAACGCTTTTCAGCGGATGTGGCAGAGGCCCGCCGCAACTAAGGCGCACATGGAGCGCGGGACGATGTTTCAGGAGTACGGGACATAACAACACAGCCCCCGGCGTCATGAACCGGCGGGAAAGGACTAGGCCTATTCCTCCGAAAACGGAGGATGAAATGATAAAACTGCTGATCGGCGGTTCGCCCTGCACACGCTGGAGTATAGCGCAGAGCAAAGACCGCGAAACCGAGCCAAAAGGCGAAGGATGGGAACTTTTTAGGAATTACCTGATATCCAAAGAGAAGTACCGGCCCGACTATTGTCTTTACGAAAACAACAAGTCGGCGGCCCAGCCGATAAAAGACCAGATTTCAAGGGAACTG
>JAISVU010000100.1 GCA_031271375.1 Clostridiales bacterium
TTTTTTGGAAGAAAACCCGCAAGTAGGCAAGAGCATTGTCGAGAAATCCGTTATGGCGGCCAGGGCGAGAGAGGCCGCGAAGAAGGCAAGAGAGGCCGTGCGCAAGACCGCCCTTGAAGGCGCGAAGCTGCCTGGGAAGCTGGCGGATTGTACGGAGAAAGATCCTTCGTTATGCGAGATATTCCTGGTTGAGGGAGACTCCGCTGGCGGCTCGGCCATAGGGGCGAGGACTTCGAAAACCCAAGCAGTGCTGGGGCTGCGGGGCAAGCCCTTGAACGTGGAGAAGGCGCGGTTCGACAAGATTTTTCAGAATGATGAGATACGCGCGATGATAACCGCGATAGGCGCGGGTATCAAAGACGATTTTGATATTAATAAGCTGCGTTACCATAAGATTATCATAATGGCCGACGCGGATGTGGACGGGGAGCATATCAGGACGCTGCTGCTTACGTTTTTCTACCGGTTTATGCAGGGCCTCATTGATCATGGGCATGTTTACATCGCGCAGCCGCCGCTGTTCAAGGTGGAACATGCCCGTAAAGAATACTACGCTTACAGCGATGAGGAGTACGCGTCCATAATGGAAAAACTCGGCCCCGACGTGCGGCCCAATATTCAGCGTTATAAAGGCCTGGGCGAGATGGATCCCGAGCAGCTATGGGAGACGACGATGGACCCAGAGCGGCGCGTGCTTAAACAGGTGAGCATAGAAAACTCTATTGAAGCCGACGATATCTTTACGCGACTGATGGGCGACAAGGTGGAGCCCCGGCGGGAGTTTATAGAGGAGTACGCGGCGTCGGCGCGGAACCTGGATGTTTAGGAGTTATATTATTTCGCCGGGAAAGCCATCGCCGCCTTCTTCTCGGCGTTAAGCCACCGCAGCTGGAAATCTTGTTTTTGATGTACGCCTTTTAAGTATACTATGTCCGTGCGGATTTCCACGGAAATATCATACAGCAGTTTGTAACCGTCGTGCAGCGCGCCCAGGTGCTCGCTATGCTCTACTTCGATTATAGCGACACTGCGCTCGACGCCGTCAAGGCGCAGTTCAACTCTATCGAGGCGCTGTTCAACGCCGTCAAGGCGCAGTTCAACTTTATCGAGGCGCTGCTCGACGCCGTCAAGGCGCTGTTCAACTCTATCGAGGCGCAGTTCGACGCCGTCAAGGCGCTGTTCAATGCTATCAAGACGCAGATCAATGTTATCAAGACGCAGATCAATGTTATCAAGGCGCTGATCAATGCCGTCAAGACGCTGGTCAATACAGTCGAAGCGTTGGTCAATGCCGTCAAGACGCTGGTCAATACTGTCGAAGCGCTGATCCGCCTTCTTCTGCCACTCCTGCATCTGTCCAAGAATATGTAAGATTTTTTCTTCATTATTCATAAGGCAGCCTCCGTATATTAGTGTATCCTTAGTCTAACACAACCAAGACAATCATGTCAACCTTTCTTCATCATATCCTCGGACAGCCCGAAATTCTCGGCTTTCGCGTCTCCCTTAGGCTCCACGTGGATCATAATATCATATACATTCTCCAGCCGTTTCTTGATTTCGTTCTCCACTTGAGAGGCGATGTCGTGGGCCTCGGATATCGTGCACTCCGGGGCGACGTCTATATCCAGGTCTATATCCCAAAACCCCGCTATGCGGCGCATTCTTGCCCGGTGGGGGTTGCCGGCGCCGTCTACCAGGTTCACCGATTCGATGATGACATGATAAGGCTCTGTGTTGCTGTTGCCGTCCATCAGCTCCAGATTCGCCTCAAGAAAGATGCCGACTGCCGTTTTTATTATCCAGCAGCCAATCAACGCGGCGATTATCGTGTCGGCGTAGGCGCGGCCCGTTAACGCGGATATTATTAAGCCTATGAGGACGCCGACTGACACCAACACGTCTGAAGCCATGTTTTTAGCGTTGGCTTTGATCATTGAAGAGTTGGCGCGTTTGCCCAGCATGTATTGGCACCAAGCAAGAAAAATTTTCCCTATAATAGAAACCGCCGTTACCCACATCGCGATGACGGAGGGAACGGCGCTTTGGTCTTCCGATATAAGCCCGGACACGGCGTTAATGATAAGCTGTCCGCCTGTGAAGAATAGCAGGAAGGATAAAAACGCCGTCGTGACTGTTTCGGCTCTTCCGTGGCCCCAGGGATGTTCCGCGTCCGCAGGCTTGGACATAATCCTCACGACAACCAGAGCCACCGCGCTTATCAGTGTGTCCGCCGATGAGTCTATCCCGTCGCTTAGGAGTGCCCCGCTCTTTGAAAAAACACCGACGAGGATTTTTATAAGAGCCAGCGCCGCGTTGCCTGCCAAAGCAATAATCGCCGCGGTGCGGATGTCACGCTGTTTTTTTGTCATTAATGGATGAGCCTGCCTTTTTCGTCTTTTATACCGGTTTTTCGGTAAAAATATGTGTTTACAACGTCGCGCCATTCCCTTGCGTTGGCGAGCTGGAGGGTCAGCCGGTTCCTTACGCTCTGATACGCGGCTTCGGGCAGGGATGGCCTAAGGGTATCCCAGGTTTCAATAAATCCTTCCACATCTTCCGCGCCTTCAAAATGGGTGTCGTAGATATGCTGTATCAGCGTCTTCCCGCTGCGGAGCCTATAATCATAAGGCAGACGGTGGAAGAACAGCAATAGCCCCTCGGGGCAGGTTTCTTTACTGTTATAAACCGCGCCTACCCACGGGTCGTACTGGGCGGTGAGGTTTGTTCCTTTGTCCGTCCGGTCCACGCCTATCGCGACGGTATCGGCCCTGTGATATGTACCCCATTTCATATACTCGTATCCGTCCACGCTGGGGCCGTAATGGTTCCCTGGATTGACCATCCAGCCGATACCCAGCGGCGCGTTATACTTTTCATATACGCCGCGCGAGGCGAGAATCATCTCTGTGAGGGGGTTTAATGCTTCATCCGGCCCAAAGGTCAGCCCAATCCATTCCTCTGTCAGCTGTCTTGCCGATAGCGACGGATCCCAGGCAAGCCGCCCAAAGGCATAGAGGTTAGCCTGGGCAAGGAGGCCTCCGGTCCAGTTTTCGTCATCCCCCGCGCTGCCTACCGCAGTTATCGCGGTTATCTCTTTGCCTACAAGCTCCCTCGTTATCCGATCCTTAGAGACCGGCGCGTCGAAGAATTCCTGCCACTGAACTGCCAATCCGTAAAGGTCTATCTGCTGGCCCGTATACTCTTGGGTAACTTGGAATTCCGAGGCTTGCGCCGTATGATTCATCCGGCCGAAGAGAGGGGAGTTGGGCTCGTGAACCTGGAAATCGCTGGGGCCGTTCTTTATCTGCAGAATGACATTGTCCTCAAATTTCCCGTCCAACGGATAGAAGTTTTCGAAAGCCGCCTTAGGGCGGTCAGTGACCGTGTCGCGCCAGTCCTGGGTACAGTTATACACGAAACAGCGCCAGTACACGGTTCCCCCGAACGGCGCCAGAGCCCGGGCAATAACATTCGCCCCGTCGGCCTGGGTGCGCCCAATGGAGGCGGGGCCGCCGCGGAACTCAGAATCCGCCTTGACTAAAAAGCCCGCAAGATCCGGGACATGGCGGTATACAAGCTCCGCCGCCTCCCGCCAGTAACGCTCCACCGACGGATCCAAGGGATCGGCGGTCTCCAGCCTGCCTAAACTCTTAGGGCTTTCAAAATCTATCGAAATAATAAGGCGTATGCCATAAGGCCGGAAAATAGCGGCCAGCTTCGACACCTCCGGCAGCAGGTCTTCCGTGATAAGCCGCGCCGAAACCGCAGTCACGTTTACATTGTTTATTGAAAGCTGATTGATGCCAACGCTGGCAAGAAACCTTGCGTAGTCTTTAATCCTTTCTGGATTATATGAGAAGGCGTTATCCCGGTAGAACAGGGATTTACCGCTGTAACCCCGTTCGACCGCGCCGGTCATGTTATCCCAGTGGTTTATGACCCTGCGGCTAACCGCGGGGGCGGAGGATAACGACAGCTGATTATATGAGCCGCCTCTGCCCAGCTCGGAGAGAAAGGCGAAAACCCCGTATAGAAGGCCGTTTGTGTCCGCGCCGTTTATTGTAACAACCTGCGTTCCGCCGTCTATCCGGTATCCCTCGGGCGGCAGGGTTTTGTCAATATTCAATTTGACACCGGCATTCGCGCTTCCTGCGGGTTTGCATGTACCGTTCAGCCGCTCGAGACCCTCAAGGCACTCCCTTAGCGCAAAATAGCAAGTATCGGGCCCCTCAACATCGAAATGAGGCAGATCAGGCCTGCGGCCCCGCTGGAGCCACATATTGTACGCGGTATATTCATCGCGATTTGTTTTCATAAACACACATCCCTTTCTGTAAAAAGTATATCATTGACAGAGTATGCCATACATGTATATAATAAAGAAAACCTGTATTTATTTAAGATGGGGCGAGGTGGAAGCAATGGATAATCTTAACGACTATATTCCTGAAATAGGTTACTTTACTTATAGAAAATGTTTTCCGGGATGGGAGATTGAGAAAAGCCTTATAGACTTCCATGATCTGTCATACGTCGTCGCAGGGCAAGGGTATTATTATATTAACGGAAGGGAACTGCCGGTAAAAGCAGGAGACGCGCTGTACATAACCCCAGGCAACACAAGGGAAGCAAAGTCCTCGGACGATTTTATGGAGCTGTTCGCCGTTAATTTCAAATTTTTGGATAACGGCGTGGTAAGCAACGCAGACCTTCTGCCGTTTGAATTAAAAAATGAAATCGGCACACAGCCCAGGCTTATTTATTTGTTCAAGCAGCTTACCCGTATTTGGATTGAAAAGAACGCTTATTATACCGTTGAGGCCAGGGCGGTAACAATGCGCATAATATGCGAGATGATGCGTATAGTGCAGAAAAAGGTGCCATTCGCGGCCTTTGACCCGCGCGTTGAAATTATAAAGGATTATATTAACGAACATTACGACACGCGCCTGACATTAAAAGAGCTTGCGCGCATCGTGGATCTCAACGGCGTTTACCTGGGGACGCTCTTTAAGAAAACGGAAGGCGTTACGATAAACGCCTACATCAACAAGATTCGCGTGACCCACGCGATAGATATTATCCTCATCGAGAAGGCCAACATTACCGAGGCCGCGTACCGCTGCGGGTTTTCGGACGCCTTTTATTTCTGCAGGGTGTTTAAAAAGCAGTATGGGTACCCGCCGTCGGAGATAGGGAAGCATTGGTGAGGGGTATTTGGTGCTAATGTACGGGCATATAGTCTTTAACAGCCTTACCCTCAAAATAATTATAATAGAATCGAGTGTCGCAGGTTATTAATGTTACAATATCATCATCCTCTGTGGCTATATCTTTTGTTTTGCTGCTTGTTGGCATGGGTCTGCCTTGCATTTCCAGATTATATAACATTAGACACAGGGCATCTTTCGCGTTTTCTACTCCTTCCTCGATAGTTTCCGATTGTGTATAGCAACCTTCAATATCAGGGAAATATATGGAATATCCACCTTCCTGTTCCGTTCCGAAGACTGCTGGATATGTGTATTTAGCCATGTTGAACCCTCCTACTTTAAACCCGCATCCTTTAATACTCTGTTTAGTATTCCCTTTTTTACATCTTCAGTATTGTGTCTGCCTAATTGAAAAATCTTTTTCGATATAGGACTGAACCAGTTTTCATGCCTGGCTCCTTCGGAAAGCGGATAACATCCGCTTTTAGTCAGAAGCCTCTTTAGTTCAGAGTATTTCATGTACAGGCACCCCTTCGTTCATACATGAATTATACTCCTATTTAAGCTCATTGTCAATTCATTCAGCCCCGCCAGCACTCCCGCTCTGCTGTGGTCGTAGCTCAATCCGCCCTGGAAAAAGACTATATATGGTTCCCGCATTGGGGCATCGGCGGATAGCTCGATAGACGAGCCCTGGACAAAGGCACCCGCCGCCATAATCACCGGGCAGCTGTATCCCGGCATCCCCCAGGCCTCCGGCTTAACAAAGCTGTCCACCGGCGCGGCTTTTTGCACGCCCAAACAGAAGGCTTCCACATTGGAAGGGGTTTTTAAAACCGCTGCTTGGACGATGTCCGAGCGTTTTTCAAAAGCCCCGGGCATATGCTCATAACCCAGCTTTTCGAACATTCGCGCCGCGAAAACCGCGCCCATGAGCGCGCCTTTAACCACCTGAGGCGCGGCGAAAAGCCCCTGTAAAAAGGCCTGCGTAAAACCCAGGGTCGGCCCGGCTTCGCCGCCCAGGCCTGGGGTATTTAACCGGCAGGCCGCTGCGTGTACCAGTTCTTCCTTCCCCGCGATATAGCCGCCCACGGGGGCCAGCCCTCCGCCGGGGTTCTTTATCAGCGACCCTGCGAGTAAATCCGCCCGGGGCTCGGAGACATCGGCGAACTCGCCGTAGCAGTTGTCGACAAAGCAAATGATATCCCGGTTTATACTTTTTATGAAATCTATTAACTTATTTATCTCTTCAACGGTAAAAGACCGCCGCCACGCGTAGCCCTTAGATCGCTGTATCGCGGCTATTTTTACGCGCGGGGTTATCAGTGATTTAACCGCTTCGTAGTCTATGCCGCCGTCTGTCAGCGGCGCTTCTTTATAGCCTATGCCATGCTCCATTAACGAGCCTGTGGCCGGGCTCACCCCTATCACCTTTAACAGCGTGTCGTAGGGCCGCCCGGTTACGGAGAGCAGTTCGTCGCCGGGCCGCAGGTTGCCGAACAGGGCCGTGGCTATCGCGTGGGTGCCTGATATAATCTGCGGCCTGACTAGCGCGGCCTCTGTCCCGAACACGGTTGCGTAAATGCGTTCCAGCACGTCCCTTCCCGCGTCGTTATAACCGTAACCGGTGGAACCGGCGAAATGGGTTTCGCTGAGCCGGTTGTCCCGCATTGCGGCAAGGACTTTGAGCTGGTTATATGACGCCGTTTCATTAATGCTGGAAAAGACGCCGGAAAGCTCGGTATCAGCCTCCCGGCCCATGATGAGCAACTCTTCACTTACGCCGTAGGTCTCATGGAGAAATCTGTCGGCCGGGGTTAATTGTGGCATGTAGGTCTCCTATCCATGCGAAGAAATTCATACTCTCCGCCGTTTGTATGCTGCATATAGACTTCCGTTTCCGTAAATCCGGCCTTTTTACAGGCTCTTACAGCATAAAATCTCCAATCATAGCCCGCGCCAGGTCTTCCGGCCCGATATAATCACATACATTGTACCAGCGGCCTTCCAGCTGGCGCGTAAACCAAGTCAGCTGACGCTTCGCGAAGTGCCTTGTGCCTGTCTTTATCGCGGCGACGGCTTCGTCCAAGTTCCAGCCGCCCTGCAAATACTTTATCATTTCCTTATAGCCTAACCCCTGCATCGACACAAGCCCCGGCCCGTAACCGCGCTCAAGGAGGCTTGTTACCTCGCTTTCAAGGCCCGCTGCCATCATCTTGTCCACGCGCCGGTCAATACGCCGGTACAACAAATCCCTGTCCATAGTAAGCAGGGCTATCTTCGCGTTCTTTACCGGATTCTTTCGCATTATCGCGTTATGCTCAGAAAGAGGCCGCCCTGTCAGCTTATGGTATTCCAGCGCCCGCACGACGCGTTTGATATTATTCGGGTGTATCGCAAGAGCCGACGCCGGGTCGGCGGATTTAAGCATTTCATGTAAGGCTTCGGGGCCTTTGTCATCAGCCAGCGCGTACAGAAACGAGCGGAAGGCTTCGTCGGCCCTGTGTTCATCGAAACGCGTCTCTTTAATCAAAGCGTTGATGTAGAACCCTGTTCCCCCGCAGACGATAGGATAACCGCCGCTTGCGCGTATGCCTTCCGCGTACCGCGACGCGAGGCGTTGAAAGTCATAAGCCGAATAATCCTCGTCTGGGTATAGTTCGTCAATCAGGTAATGCGTGACGCCCTGGCGTTCTTCCAGGGATGGCTTCGCGGTTCCGATGTCCATGTATTTATAAACCTGCATACTGTCGGCGGAGATAACCGCGCCGCCCAGCATACGGGCCAGAGCCACGGCGGTTTCGGTCTTGCCCGTCGCTGTAGGCCCTGCTATTATTAAATAAGGCTTTTTATAAGGTTTACCCGATTCCGTCATACTATCCTTTTAAACATCTTTTCAATGTCCCGCCGTGTAAGTTCCACGATAACGGGCCGTCCGTGGGGGCAGGTGAACGGGTTCTCCGATTCCAGCGCCCTTTCAATCAAGGCCCTGGCTTCCCGTTCGCTCAAACGGTCGTTGGCCTTCACAGCGGCGCGGCAGGCCATTCGGCTCACCGCGTCAAGCCGCGTATCATAAGGGCTGCCTATTTCCTGTTCATCGCAGAGTTTGTCTATTATTTCCATAAAAAAGCCGCCGTCCGCCGGGCTGTCGAAGATATAAGGCACTGCGCGGATTGCCAGGTTGTCGTCGTACATATCCTCCAGCTCGAAGCCCATGTTTACCAAAAGCTGCATATTATCGGCGACGGTTTGCTTCTCCCTGGACGTCAGCTTTACAGCGACCGGCTCCACCATGCGCTGGCTCACCGCGCCTTTCTGGGCTAAACTGGCGTTAAGCTCCTCAAAGATAACCCGCTCATGCGCGGCGTGCTGATCCAGAAGATAACAGGATTCCCCGTCCATACGTTCAATAAGCCAATATGTGCCTAAGAGCTGCCCGATAATCCGGTATTCGCCTATCCCCTGTTTAACAGGCGCTTCAAGGGGGACGGGCGGGATATAAATATAGGTTAAGTCAGGCAGTGAGGATTTAATCGTGTCGTTATTATAAGCCGCCGCAGTCTCAGCCGCGTAGGGATGGGTCATAGGCGGGCCGGTATCATCGGCCTTCGCGAAGTCCGGGATAAACTCCGGCGGCTTATAAGTTTCCCTCACGATAAGCGGCTCGGAAGGGGGTTCGGTTTGCGCCTTTCTTTGTGTTTCTTTGTGTGCTTTGCGGCCAAAATCAATATTTACCGACGCCGCGAAACCCGGCTTCAGCGCGGAGTCCACAGCCCCCAGCATAATCCGGTAAACATCCACGTCCCTGCTGAAGCGGGCTTCCAGCTTCGCCGGGTGAACATTCACGTCCACCAGTTCGGGAGGTATTTCCTGATTAAGGATATATACAGGGAACCGCCCTGTCATTAGGCGGGTTTTATACGCCGCTTCTACGGCGCTCTGGGCGATTGGGTTTCGGATATAGCGGTTGTTGATATAAAAGAAGCCGTGGCCCCTGTTCCCCCGGGATAGCTCCGGCTTGCCGGTGAGCCCGGTGACGGTGATCAAGCCGCGCTGATAGTTTACCGCTATGAGCTTTGACGCGGCATCCCTGCCCAGGATTGCCAGGGCAGCCGTTTTCAAGTCTCCGCCTTTAGTTGAGAAAACCTCGGAGCCGTTGTTAATGAATGTAACAGCAGCGTCGGGCCGGGAGAAAGCCAGCTTAGTCACCGCGTCGGCGACGTAGCCGCCCTCCGTTCCGGGCTTTTTAAGGAACTTGCGCCTCGCTGGCGTGTTATAGAATAAGTCCCTCACTGTGATAGCCGTGCCGGTAGGCCCTGCGGCTTCGCTCTTTTCCGTTAATAGGCCGCCTTTAATACACAGTTTTACTGCTGTTTCGGCGTCCGCAGTCTTTGTTATGATCTCGGTTATCGACACCGCGGCGACGCTGGACAAAGCCTCCCCGCGAAAGCCCAAAGTCATTATCGCATTAAGGCCCTCCGCGTCATGGAGCTTGCTTGTGGCGTGGCGCATAAAGGCGGTCTCGGCTTCCCCTGCGGGTATGCCGCAGCCGTCGTCGGTTACGCGTATCAGCTCAAGCCCGCCGTCGGCTATTTCGACGGTTATATTCCGCGCTCCGGCGTCCAGCGAGTTTTCACACAGCTCCTTAACTACCGAAGCGGGCCGCTCCACGACCTCCCCCGCCGCTATTTTATTTATTAGGCTCTCGTCAAGCAATCGTATCATCCGGTTACCCCCGTTTGCTAAGTATATTATACCATTATCCCGGTCATAAGTCATGTACTAAAAACGCGGGCATGTACATAAATATTCATAAAGAGGTTTCACAAAAGAGGGATTGATTATTATATGAACGCATTGGGGGATATTGCGGCGGGTTATGCCGGAGGCGGGTTGAGGGAAGCCTTGGCCGGCGCCGCACGAGGGGGATTAACCGGCGTAAGGGAAATCCGCGTGAGGCTGGACAAGCCGTTGACGATACGGGCTTCGGGCGGGGATCACTTTATCGCGGGGGACGGCGTTATCGTTAAGGAAGGCGGCAGGGCCTACAAACCCACGCGCAAAGACATATCCGTTACTCTGGAGCTATTGGCGGATTATTCCATATACGCTTTTCAAGAAGAGATAAAGAACGGTTTTATCACAATACCCGGCGGGCACCGGGTAGGCCTGTCCGGGCGCTGTGTATGCGAAGGCGGAGCCGTAACCGCGATGAAAAACGTATCGGGCCTGTGCTACCGCGTCGCCGGGGAGGTCATCGGTTGCGGCGACGCCGTGATTGATCTGCTGCGCGTGAATAAGGGCGAAAGCCCGCGCCACACGATGATCATATCCCCTCCTGGATGCGGCAAAACGACGTTGCTGCGCGACATTATTCGGATTCTGAGCCATGAAGGGCTGAATGTGGGCGTTTCGGACGAGCGGGGAGAGATAGCGGGAACCAGGGGTGGCCACGCCGGTATGGACTTAGGCCCTTCCGCCGATGTTTTGGAGGGATGCCCCAAGACATTGGGTATGCACATGTTGCTGCGTTCAATGTCTCCCGATGTTATCGCGGCGGATGAGCTGGGGCGGGAAGAGGAGTTGGAAGCAGCGCGGGATATCCTTAACGCCGGGGTAAGCCTTATATGCAGCGCCCACGGTACCGGAGTAGCCGATGTTAGGGCCGGACGCATATTAAAGGAAATAATGGGCTTCAAGCCGCCGGGCAGGGCCGTAGTCTTGGGCAGGGGAAGCCGTCCCGGCCTTATCCTGGGTGTCTACGACGAGCAATATAACAATTTATACGGGGGCGGGGCAGTTGGTTAAGATATTAGGATGCGTCCTTGTGCTGGCTTCAAGCGTCCTGCTCGGAATATACTACTCGTTTAGGGACGGATACAGAATGGCTAATCTTTCCGAGATCAGGAAGGCCCTCATAATACTCAAGTCCGAGATAACATTTTCCGCGACTCTGCCCGAGGCCCTTTTATCCATATCGGACAGGCTGGAGGCGGGTGTATCCGGATTCTTCCTGCTTGCGGGAACCAGGCTCACAGAAAAGCCCTCTGAAGAATCCGCCGTTATATGGCGTGAGTGCTTAAAGGAAGGCCTTGCCCATTCGTATTTGGTGAATGAGGATATCGAATGCCTTGAGCGCCTGGGCGAGACATTGGGCGGCCTGGGCAAAACCGCTCAGGAAGACGGCGTTGATATGGCCATCATGTATATCGACAGCAAGGTGGACGAGCTGCGGGGGAGCGAGGCAAAGAACAAAAAACTATACCGGAGCGTAGGCGCCGCGGGCGGGTTATTAATTACCATTCTGATGATATAAAGGCGGTATATGGATGACAATTCAAGTGGTGTTTCAGATAGCAGCCGTAGGCATATTGGTGGCTGTGCTAAACCAGGTTCTGCGGGCGGCGGGCAGAGAGGAGCAGGCGGTGCTGACTACTTTGGCCGGGCTCATTGTGGTGCTGTTCTGGGTAATACAGCATGTAAGCAGTTTGTTTACCACGGTGCAGGAACTCTTTAACCTGTAGCTATGGACAGTCTAATCATTAAAGCCTGCGCCGCGGGTATCATCGCCGTGTTCCTTGCTCTGACGCTTAAAAAGGAAACACCCGCAATAGCGCTGGCTATTACTATGGCCGTGGGCGTTTTTATCTTGCTGATGATCCTGCCCAGGCTAGAGGCGGTCATGGGCACCCTCGAAACCGTCGCGGCCGGTGTAAGCGGCGGCGGCAGCGAGTATATAGGCGTCGCGGTTAAGGTTATCGGCATAGCCTGGGTTGCCGAATTCGGTTCGAATGTATGCGCGGACGCGGGAGAGGCGGGGGTCGCCTCGAAAATTGAGCTGGCGGGGAAGGTTCTGATTATGGCGGTTTCCGCGCCGATTGTGCTTACGCTGCTGGAACGCGTCATAGCGCTGTTATAAATGTATTTCTAAAGATAAAGGCAGTCCGAATGGAGAATAGAGAGATGGATTACATATTAGGCGATACATTGATCCAATTAAGCAAAGAAATTTCATTACCAACTCTCTGTGCCTCTGTGCCTCTGTGCGTAAAAAAACATTTCACACAGAGACACGGAGGTACGGAGAAAGGCTGCCGCCGCATTTGGTTTATTCTCGCGGCGAGAGTTATATTTTTCATAACTGTGTTCATTATTGCTTTCGGTACGTTTAAGATATATGCAAAAGCCGAGCCAGAAGTATATGAGGAAATGCTGTCGGACCTGGATTTTAATGAAATGAACGGCATAATAGACAAAACGGGAGGGCTGCAAAACGGCGACGGTTTCCTGGACACCGCTGTGAAGGCTATAAAAGGCGAGCTGGATTTATCGCTTTCCGGGATTGCGTCGGCCCTGCTTGAGGCGATGTTCAGGGAGGTTAAAGCCTTCTCCGGCCTGATGAAGGAGCTGCTTGCCGTCGCGCTGCTGTCGGCGGTTTTGGGGGCGCTGTCCGGCGGTTTAAGGGTCAAGTCGGTGGGAGAACTGGGGTTTTATGTGTGTTATATTATAACTGTCACGCTGGTGCTGTCATCCTTCGCCGACTGTATGACAGTGCTTGGCGATTTTACCGGGGAGCTGTGCAAGCTGGTGATAGCTGCCGCGCCATTGATGGCGGGAACGCTGCTTGCCTCGGGGAACCCCTCGGCGGCGGCGGTGTTTAATCCGGCCGCGATGTTCGCCGCCGGCGGCCTTGAATTGATAATCAGGGATATCGCGACGCCGCTCTTGATATTCTCCGCAATCCTCAAGGTAGTGGGGAATATAGCAGGCGGGGACACGCTGGGGCGCTTATCGGAGCTTTTGAAGAAATGCGTGAGCATTGGCCTAAAAGTGCTTGCGGGGCTATTTGTCGGTATATTATCGCTGCAGCGGGCCAGCGTCCCGATTATAGACAACGCGGCGGTAAAGACCGCCAAGTTCGCGGTAAACGCTATTCCCGCGGTGGGACAGGCCCTGACCGGCGCTGTGGACGCCGTAGTATACTGGTCCGGGGCGGTTAAAAACGGCGTGATGATAGCGGTAATCATCGCGATATTCTTTATGTGCCTTCCGGCGGTGCTTAAAATGGCCGCTTTCGTTATTATTTATAAACTTACGGCGGCCCTGGCCCAGCCCATTTGCGACAAGCGGGTCATAAGCGCGGTTGACGGAGCGGGGTCTCTTGCGGCAGTTGCCTTAGGCGCGGCGGCTCTGTCCGCCGTTGTGTTTATCTTTATGATGATGATAATGATTTCGATATAGGTGATGGGTCATGCGCGCTCTCCTTTATGATTATGTGCGGAATGTGGCGGTTTTTCTTATTTTTATGAGTATTGCGGGGATCATAGTCCCCGAGGGGCGGTTCAAGGGTTATATAAACCTGGCGCTCCGTCTTATTTTGGTGCTGCTGGTGGCTCAGCCGCTTATCACTTTGGCGGGAAGCGGGTTTGCCGGCACGTTTTTTGACATGGGAATGAACCTGGACGGCAGGGCTATGCGCGGCGAATATGTCTTTAACGACGCTTCCCAAAATGAGAAGATTTTAGAATCATATAAAAAGAACCTTGAAACGCAGTTGGAAAGGCTTATCCAGCCATATTCATACAGTGTGGAAAGCTGCGTGTTCACAGTAGGGGAGAATGAAGCGGATTTTGGCGAGATAAAAAATGTATATCTGGCGCTCTCTAAGGGAAGAAAGACAGATGAAAGCCGTTCCGTTATACGTGTCGAACCGGTAAGAATCGGCAGTCCCGCCCTTCCTTCCGAGGAACAGGAAGCGGTTCAGGATGAAATAAAAAGTATTAAAAAAGCTATTTCTGACTTCTATAATGTTACAAGCACTAATATACTAATTACTGTACAAAGGACGGAGTGAACACGCCAGATGGAGTCATTCAAAAAGCTGTTCAAAGTAAAAGACAAGAAAACGGTCCGCGTTCTGCTGATCGGATTGGGCGCAGGCCTAATGCTGCTGATAGCCAGCCGGTTTTATAAGCAGCCGGCTATGGCGGGAGGCACGGAACCGGCAGCCCCCGATGCCGACACCGCCTTTTCCCAGCCGCTATTACCCGGTTTATCCGGCCTCGAAAGCAGGATGGAGGAAATCCTATCCCTTGTTGAAGGGGCCGGAACGGTAAAGGTTCTTGTAAACTACAGTCAGGGAACCGAAATGGTGGTTGCGAGGAACAGCACATCCGACGTGCATGTGACGGATGAGCTGGACGCCGCCGGCGGAACGAGGGAGCAAAACCAGTCTAAAATCCAGGACAGCGTTATGACGCTCCGCGGTCAGGAAGGAGGCGAGGAACCGCTGGTTCTCTATGAGATACCGCCTAAAATCGAAGGTGTTATCATCGTGGCTGAAGGCGGCGGTGAGATGTTGGTAAAGGACGCCTTAATACGCGCCGCGAGCGTACTTCTTGGGATTGACTTACATAAGGTTACGGTGTTGAAGATGACACCCATAAGTTCAAGTAATTATTAAAGGAGGATCAAGCAATGTTTTCACTGAAAAGAAACCAGATAATCATAAGCGCGCTGGTTATTATGATTTGTGTCGCCGGGTATTTGAACTACATAGACTCGAAAGGCGATAAGGACTTGGCTTCCGACGTCTACAGCATGACCAGCGGCGGCGATATCGGGGCGATAGTCCTCGATGATCTCACTGGTCAGGAGGTAGCGGTTATTGGCCAGAATCCCCTTGACGGCGAGGTATTGATCGCGTCAAACCCGGATGAGAACATAGCGGGCGATCCAAGCGCGACGGAGCCCGAACCCGAACCGGGCGCCGCGGTGTTCGTCAACGCCAGCACGGATTCATCCTTTTTTGTTCAGGCCAAACTGGGCAGGGAGCAGGACCGCTCAAAGCAGAAGGAAACGCTCAACGATGTTATAGCCTCCGCCGATGTGGATATGAACACAAAGGCCTTATGCGCGGAGTATATACTGGACATAACAGACCGGATGGAAACCGAGAACGCCACGGAATCGGCCCTTATAGCCAAGGGGTTTGGGGAAAGCTACGTGCGCCTTGACGATAACTGGGTGGAGGTTATTATAAACAAAAACCGCATCACCGAGCAGGAATTGGCCCAGCTTGAGGACATAGTGACGCGGACTACCGGATATACGGTAGACAAGATACGGTTGAGCTCGGTTAAAGCTGAATAGATTGCCACATCATGCCGCTCTTTAATAAAGCCTGGATGAAAAACGGCATATCCGCCGCAGGTACGAAAACGCCGGCGTAATCCGCAATCCGCGGCCCATAGCCGAAACCGGCAAATGTCCAGCTCTTGATGGTATAGTCTTTCATAAAAGATCACCCTGTTTAAGTATTGACAGGGTGATCTTTATTTATGCTGTGTATGAATGTTATTTAAAACCCTCTGGATGATTTTTATGCCATTCCCAGGCGGACGACATTATATCGTTCAAATCCTTGTGTTTCGGCGCCCAGCCCAGCTCCGTTACGGCCTTATCGGAAGAAGCAACCAGTATAGCCGGGTCTCCGGGGCGGCGCGGCATTGTTTTATAGTCAATCCGTTCTCCCGTGACTTGTTCGGCGGCTTTTATAATCTCCTTATTGCTGAAGCCCTTGCCGTTGCCCAGGTTATAGGTGCCGCTTATGCCTTCTCCGCGAATCCTCTCCAGAGCCAATATATGCGCGTCCACGAGGTCTGAGATGTGTATATAGTCACGGACGCAGGAACCGTCGGGGGTGTCGTAATCGTCACCGAAGAGTTCTAGCTCATTATCCTTACGGATAACAGACAGCAGAACCCTGGGGATAAGGTGGGACTCGGGGTCGTGATCCTCGCCGATTCTACCGCTGGGATGCGCGCCGCCTACATTGAAATAGCGCAGAACGGCGTTCTTTATTCCATGAACGGCATCCGCCCATTTAAGCATCTTCTCTACAGCGAGCTTACTCTCTCCGTAAGGGTTTATCGGGTTGGGGATTTCCGTTTCAACTAAAGGTATGTGTTTGGGGATGCCATAGACGGAAGCCGTCGATGAAAACACAATATGCTTGACGCCGTTTTCGTTCATCGCTTCCAACAGGTTTATCATTCCGAACACATTATTGCGGTAATATTTGAGCGGGTCCGCCATGCTCTCGGATACAAGGGAATAGGCGGCGAAATCCATTACCGCGTCTACCCGGCAACGCTTAAAAACACTGTTCACAAAGTCTTTGTCCCTGAGATCGCCCACGCACAATTGGGCGCTTTCCCAAACCGCTTCCTTATGCCCCTTTTCCAGGTTGTCCAGCGCGATAACCCCATAACCCTTGTCAAGCAGCGCGGCGACGGCGTGGCTCCCTATATAACCCGCTCCGCCGCAGACCAATACGTTCATAACAAATCCCCCGTTCTATTCTCATTCCAAATAATCCTTCAATTTCTTGCTTCGCGACGGGTGCCTGAGCTTACGCAGGGCCTTAGCCTCGATCTGGCGTATGCGCTCCCTGGTGACATTAAAGACCTTGCCCACTTCCTCAAGCGTCCTCGGCCGCCCGTCGTCCAGGCCGAAGCGCAGCCGCAGAACCCGCTTCTCGCGGTCGGTCAATGTGTCAAGCACCTTAAGCAGCTGCTCTTTTAACAGCGTAAACGCGGCGGCGTCGGAGGGGGCCGGGATGTCGTCGTCGGCGATAAAGTCGCCGATGTGGCTGTCCTCCTCCTCGCCGATCGGCGTCTCAAGGGATACCGGGTCTTGGGACAGCTTCATTATACCCCTGACCTTTTCAACGGAAAGCTGCATCTCTTTAGCTATTTCCTCGGCGGTGGGCTCCCGCCCAAGCTCTTGAAGCAGTTGTTTGGATACACGCAGCAGTTTATTTATTGTTTCCACCATATGCACGGGGATGCGAATGGTTCTTGCCTGATCCGCAATGGCGCGGGTAATGGCCTGCCTTATCCACCATGTGGCGTAGGTGCTGAATTTATAACCCTTTTTATAGTCAAACTTTTCTACAGCCTTAATAAGGCCCAGGTTGCCTTCCTGAATCAAGTCCAAAAAGTGCATTCCGCGCCCGCCGTAACGCTTCGCGATACTCACTACCAAGCGTAAATTTGCCTCGGTCAGCCGTTTTTTCGCGTCTTCCTCGCCGGATTCCATCGATATCGCGAGCTGTGTCTCCTCCTCCGTTGAAAGAAGAGGGACTTTACCAATCTCCTTGAGGTACATACGTACATGATCGTCCACATTAATGCTGATATCCACTAAATTTGCGTCAATATCCTTCTCTATGTCTTCCTCAAGGTCAATGCCGCCTACTATGTCGATATTTTGAAGCTCAAGATATTCGCATATCTTCTCAATCTGATCCGGCTCTATATCGGTGTCGCTGAGGGCTTCCATGATTTCTTTATAATCAATGGAGTTATTCTTCTTCTTTCCCAGCTGAACCAGGTCCTTCAAAATATTCAGCAAAACGGCGTCTTCCATTGTTTTCAAGACGATCCATCCTTTCTTTTGCATAATACTATTTTAACCAACAGATAGTTATATATACGAATTCGGCAGATTTCTTTGGGTTTCGCCCCATTTTTGTAATAATTCGTAGTCGTTATTGGTTTTTGATTCCTCTATCATCCGGTTTATGTAGTTGGTTTTGATAATCTTTATCTGTTGGTTTAGTGCATTTTTAATTTCGTCATCGTTATTGTATGGAAACACGCTGGCAAATACCAATGAAACGTACTGCTGGTCGGTCAGATTCTCAAACTTCCCCGTCAGTTCCCCAGGGCCGGCGGGTCTCCCCGCGTCGCGTATCTTTATGATTTCACGCGCCAAAGACTGATAAACCGGGAGCGGGAACTCGTCTGCCGACAGATTATCCCTTATCGCTTCATAGAAATTTATATGCGACGCCATCCAATACAATACATTCCGTGACGCAGACAGCACGCCCTCTGGCACGCCCTTTATGTTTTGGGGCTTGTTTCGATACTCGGAGTGTTCGAAATCAAGCGGCGGCGCGGTCTTGGATTCCGCCCTGCCGCGTATTGCCTCGGCCGACACCCCTGTCTCCTGCGAAAGCGCCGTAATATACACATCCCGCTCAATGGGGTCGTCCACAGCGGCGACTACATAAGCGGCTTCGTTGAGATAGGCCACCAGCGCTTCGTTGTCCAGGTTCGGGTACTTCACGCGGGCAAGATCCAGCTTGAACTGGGTGGGGCTTTTCGCGCCGGTCAGTTCTTTGGCAAAGGCATCCGGCCCGTACTTGACCAAAAACTCGTCAGGATCCTTTGCCCCTCTGATACGCAGAACCTTGACCGGGATATTCTGCTGCGCCATTATTGGCAGGACGCGGAGCGCGGCGGCCTCGCCCGCGCTGTCGCTGTCGAAGAGCAGGATAACCGTCTTGCCCCGGAAGTATTGGTTTATGATACGGCAATGCTCCCGGTTCATCGCGGTACCCAGCGTCGCCGAGACGTTTTCGAATCCGGCCTGGAACAGCGCGAGGGCGTCCATGTATCCCTCAACCACGATCAATTCGGGGGTCTTTGCCTTCCTCGCGTAGTTAAGCGCGAAGAGGTTCCGGCTCTTATTGAACACCGGCGTGTCCGGGGAGTTAAGGTATTTGGGCTCCCCCTGGCCCATAACCCTGCCGCCGAAGCCGACGACGCGGCTTTGGGCGTCGATTATCGGGAACATCAGGCGGTTGCGGAACTTGTCGGCAAAGCCGTTATCGCGTTTAAGCGCCAGCCCGGAACGCTCTATTTCACTGTCTGAATGGCCTTCCTCCTTTAAATAAGCACATAACGAAGCCCAGCCCGCCGGGGCGAAGCCCAGGCCGAACCGCTTAACCGTCCGCCCGGTAACGCGCCGCTCGTAAAGATAATTCCTGGCTTCCCCGCCTTCATCGCTCATCAGCTTCGCGTGGAAGAACCGCGCGGCTTTTTGGTTTATCGCGTACAGCGCTTCCTTTAGCTTGGCCTGCCCGGCGTTACCCCGGCCCGTGTCCTCGGGCAGCTCTATCCGCGCCCGCTCCGCCAAGCGTTTAACCGCATCGACAAAGCCCAGGTTCTCTATGCGCATGATGAAACCGATGACGTTTCCGCCCGCTCCGCATCCGAAGCAATGGAACATCTGCATGTCCGCGCTTACCGTGAAGGACGGGGTCTTCTCCCGGTGAAAAGGGCAGAGGCCCACATAGCGCCCGCCGCGCTGCCGCAGCTGCACATAAGACGACACGACCTCAACTATATCGTTGCGGTTACGGAGCTCGTCCAGTATTTCATCGGAATAGTACGGCATATATATTTAATTCGACATAAATAAAAAAAATCCTTCCTTATCTAAATATTTTTTCATACAAGC
>JAISVU010000106.1 GCA_031271375.1 Clostridiales bacterium
TGATTGATTCACGGCTGATTATGTTAGAGGGCTTACCCTCGACAGGCAAAACCTACAACGCCAGATTTATAAACATTCAGCTTGAGCGCAATAATATAAACGCGGAGTGGATACATGAGATCGCCATACCGAATCCGGTAATATTTTTCGACGAGGCCGGCATGACGTATGATGAATATGACAGGTTTATTAAAGCGTATCCAGAAGCGGCCAGCATTCTTAACAGTATAGCCGTATTTAAGAAAAGCACCGTTGGAATACATTTGCCGGAGCTTGAATGGAATTACATGGACAAAATAGGCGAAAACGTTTATCAGGAGCTGCTTGAGTATGACGTTTGGAAATTCCCTCATAATAAATATAAGGATTTCGCTTTGGAGAAGTGGGCGTATTTCACCGAAAAAGCCTTAAAAAATCACGGTAAGGTCTATGTTATAGACAGCGCGATTTTTCAGTTTCAAATTTTCACTTTCCTGTTCGAGAATAAGACTTATGAGGAACTGCAGCGCTTTATTGATCAAATCACGGAAATCATACTGCCGCTGAACCCATGCCTGATATTCCTGCACAGGGAAAACACCGAGGCGACGATCGATTATCTCGAGAGAGACAGGGGAACATCGTATCTGGAATATCTATGGCAAAGGGATAAAAACCAGCCGTATTACGCGGGCAAGCCGCCCGGGGCCGAGAGCTTTAAGCAGTTCCTGCGGGATTACGCGGGTATGGCAAATCAATTATACGATAGATTCCCGTTAAGCAAGCTGTCCCTCGAAATTTCCGACGGGAATTGGGCTTACCTTGAGGATGAGATGCTGTCATTCTTGGGTATCAAGCGCGTTACAAGCCCGGATTTTCTTCCACGGAACGGCATATACAAAAACGACGGGCTGGGCTATGAGATAAAGGTTGACGGTTTGTCAATCATTGATCCTGCCGGAAAGGCAAGGAAGCTCTTCCCGAAATCGCAAAACGAGTTCTATATTGACTGGCTGCCGACAGTCCTGCGTTTTGAAGACGGCAGGCTCATTATTTCAGGTTCGCAGATATGCGATCAATGGACGGCTACGGGAATGGCATATAATAAAATCGATCAAGATTTACAATATTCAAGCGAGGACATATAATGGACTTTATTGTAGGCGACGTTGTGTATATGAAAAAGCCCCATCCCTGCGGGAGCCGCGAATGGACGGTTCTGCGCGCGGGGATGGATTTCCGCATTGAGTGCAGGGGTTGCGGCAGGCAGGTAATGCTCCCCAGGCCCAAGTTTGAGAAGGGTGTAAAAAAGAATCTTTCCCGGCCCGAGGCGATGAACAGGGATAACTCCAAATGAAACGCCCCATGCTGGCCGCCGCGCTTTTCCTTGCAGCGGGCATCTTCTTCGGTCGGCGGTTTTATCCCGTTATCGGGCTATGGCCGCTGTGCGCCGTGGCCATAGGGGCCGCGACCGCTCTGTTCGCGGCGAAAAAGCTCAAGTTAATCCTTATGTTCCCCGTGCTTGCCGTTATAGGCTGTCTGATGGTTCGAGGCAGTATAACGGACGATTACGGATTTCTTACCGAAACAGCGGACAGCAACAGCGTTATTGAGATATCCGGCGTTGTGGAGGACGTGGGCCTTTCATCGTCCGGCTCATATAAAGCGGTTATCCGCGTTGATGAAGTGCTGATTGAGGGCCGGATACATAGAGCGCGTTTTAACGTCCAGGCCTATTTTGACGAGGGGATAAGGCCCGAGGCGGGTTACAGAGCTCAGGCGTCGGGTAAGCTTCGGAGCCTGCGTTTCCAGCGCAACCCCGGCGGATACGATGAGTTTACATACCTGCGCTCCCGGAAGATTCAATACGCCTTTCACGCGGAGAGTTTTACCGAAGAAGTTCAGGTTTTTTCCATATCGGCCTTACTGAGCCGTTTCAGCGCACGCTGCGTAAACGTCCTCACGCGTATAATGTCCGAAGACGCTTCCGCCGTCCTTTCGGCGATGCTGCTTGGGGACAAGTCCCGCTTGGGGGACGAGATAAGGGAGACATACCAGGTCGCCGGGGTGTATCACATCCTGGCCGTTTCAGGGCTTCACGTCTCTATTATGGCCCTCGCGCTTACGCGGCTGATGAAAAGGCTTCAGGTCAGCCCCAGGCTCTCGGGGATTATTTGCTTAACGTTCCTCGCGCTGTATTGCGTGATGACCGGGGCGTCGCCCAGCACGGTACGCGCCGTGATTATGTCCGGGATAATGGTAGGGGGGCTGATGTTCCACCGGGGGCCGGACACGCTGAACTCCTGCGCCTGCGCCGCGATATGCCTGTTAATTTACGAGCCGCTGTATCTGTGGGATATCGGGTTCCAGTATTCTTTTTCCGCAGTGACGGGCCTCGCGGCGGGCGGCCCGGCGGTGGACAGGCTCTTCGTCTGGATCGGAGCGAAGGTATTGTGGATTGAACGGTTAATGAGCCGATCATTTATAAGGGCCAACCTGCCCCCAACCCTAGCGGCGCTCATTGCCACCTTGCCTGTGGTCGTCTGGCATTATCACAGTATATCGGCGCTCGCGGCGCTGGCGAACCTGATCGTCATCCCCACCGTAGCCCTTACTGTGGCTTCGGGTTTCGCAGCCTGTCTTGTGGGCTTATTCAACACCGGGCTGGCAAGGATGATAGGTTTTGTTCCAAAAATCCTCGCCCAGTTCTATGCCGCGCTGTGCGGCTGGATAGAAGGCATATCCTTCTCCGAGGTTCTTACAGGGAAGCCAAATCTGCCGACAATAGCGGCTATCGGCGCGAGCCTTGCCCTCATCGCCTGGGTCATGTGCTGGAAGGATAAGGATTTCAAGCGCCGGCGCGGCAAACGGATTATTATATCCTGCGCCGCCGCCGTTTGCGTCACGGTAACCGTATCCGCCGCGATACCCAAGCCCTTGACCGTAACGCTCCTGGATGTCGGCCAGGGGGATTGCATCGTCGTTTCTCAGGGAGGGAAGGCCTTTGCGATAGACGGCGGCGGAACGGACATAGATAACCTGGGCAAAGACACGGGCTACTGGACGCTGCTGCCCTACCTAGCCTCGCTGGGGATTGAGCGGCTGGACGCCGCCTTCGTCACCCACGCCCATACGGATCACGCAGTCGGGATTATCGAAGCGGTTTCGGCAGGCGCCGTCGACCGTCTGATATTATCCGCTTCCGGCGCTGCCGATGAGGGAATAAAAAATCTCCTGCTTGAAGCCGCCGCTTCTGCCGATACGGAAGTCGCCTATATCACGACAGGCGATCGCATAACCTTCTGGGACGCGGTGACAATAGACTGTCTCTACCCCTCGGATTACAGCGTCGGCGAAGGGAACGATGCGTCCCTCGCGTTAATGGCCCGTGCGAACAGCGTGAGCTTTATGCTCGCCGGGGATATGGAAGGCCACGCGGAACGCGAGGTCTTAGCGGGTTATCAGCATACGCTCCAAGCGGATGTGCTGAAACTGGCGCATCACGGCTCCCGCTCATCCAGCTCGCAGGGCTTTTTGGACGCGGTCTTGCCGGAAATCGCGCTGGTCAGCGCGGGGAAGAACAATATGTACGGGCATCCCCATCCCGATGTTACCGGACGGCTTGACGCGATGTCGATACCCTTTTATAACACGGCGGAGCTAGGCGCGGTGATGATTATACCAAATAACGGACAATATAAAATAAAATACATGGCGGAGAACGCGGATGAAAGAACTGAACAACCGATTAAAATCTGGTAATATTGACAGGGCGTATATATTCAGCGGCCCGGAGCGTTATTTAATCAGGGCATACGAAAAGCGCCTCAGAACCGCCGCCCTGGGGGATATGGGCGAAATGAACGCCGTAGTCTTCGAGGGCGAAAAATGCCTTCCCGACGCGATTATAGCCGCCGCCGAAACGCTGCCCTTTATGTCGCCTAAGCGCTTGATTATTGTAAAAGACAGCGGCCTGCTGCAAACCGGGAGGAAGGACGCCTCCGATACGCTGGTGGATTATCTGCCCGTTATGCCCGAAACGACGGTGTTATTGTTTATTGAGCACGCGAAAGCCCCCGACAAGCGGGGGCGGCTGTATAAACATATTGTTCAAAAAGGCCTCGCGGTGGATTTTACCACGCCCTCCGAAGGCGAGTTAATAACCTGGCTGACAAAGCTCTGCCACGCCGAGGGAACGGCGATGACCAAAGGCGCGGCCCTTGCGATGCTCCGTAGGATAGGAATGGGGAGCGCCGACGGTATCATGGATATCCTGCATACCGAGGCAATGAAGCTGATCGCTTACGCCGGCCCCGGCGGAACTATCGAGACATCCGAAGTAGAGGCACTGTGCCGGCAGACTGCATGGGGCAAGGTGTTTGACATGGTTAAGGAATTGGGGCAAAAGAATATCAAGGCTTTGGAATCCTTTAACGCGCTCTTGGCGATGAAGGAATCGCCGCTGATGATCCTTTCGATGATGGCAAGGCAGTTCCGCCTGATTCTTATTTGTGCGGGTCTCAAGGCTCAAGGGGCCGCCGGGGCGGAGATCGCCGGCAGAGCCGGGATACGCGATTTCATGGCGGCCGACTTCATCCGCCAGTCCGGCAATTTCTCCCAAGAAACGCTTACAGCCGCCTTGTCGGACTGCCTTGAAGCCGAGTACAGCGTTAAAACGGGACTTATAACGGATCGTCTTGCAGTGGAGAAGCTGATAATAAAATACTGTGGATTTTGAACTGCTCATCTATCACAAATTTGCCCGGAGACATCAAGAGCCCAGATAATCACCCTCTTCAAGAGCAACTATCCGGGCTCTCGGCTCTGGCTTCTTCTTCTACGAAGATTTCAGTTCTAACCGTAACCTGTCGGCAATAAGCGCGATGAATTCGCTGTTTGTGGGTTTCCCTTTATGGGTGTTGATGGTATAACCGAACAGGTTATCTATAGCATCAATGCGGCCCCGGCTCCATGCAACCTCGATGGCGTGGCGGATGGCGCGTTCGACACGGCTGGGCGTCGTACCGCATTTTTTTGCAATGCTGGGGTACAGCTCCTTTGTTATGTAGTTAAGAACATCCAGGTTGTTGACCGCCATGATGATGGCATTTCTCATATAGTGATAACCCCTGATATGCGCGGGTACGCCGATCTCATGGAGAATCCCCGTAACGCGGGCTTCGATATCCAGCTGAAGATCCTGCTCCCCTTTGACGGAACGCATACCGGGCGAGCCGCTTTTAACAGAGGAAGGCTTGTTGTGCAGCTGGCGTATGCGCGATAACAGCGCTTCCAGATCGAATGGCTTCACCATATAATAATGAGCTCCAAGCTCAATGGCCCGCTGGATGATCTGCTCAGTGCTCACTCCCGAGAGCATAATGCAAATGGGCTTTTCCGTATTGTCCGGCAGAGGGTTTTTGCTCATGCGTTCCAATACGCCAAGCCCGTCCAGTCTGGGCATGATCCCGTCTAAAATCAGCACATCCGGCTTCGTCTCGACAATCCTATCCAGGGTCTCAATACCGTTATACGCAATGCCTACGACCTCAATATCCTCTTGCTTGCCCAGGAATCCAATAACAACATCGCAAAAATCTAAGTTGTCATCCGCAAGCAGCACCTTGATCTTTTCCACGGTATGTACCTCCTTAGTGAGATTTGTTAGTATTTAGCTCAAAAGGAAAAAAATTCCATTTATCGATAGTATAATGTATAAGACAAAATTATGCAAGAAGTATTGTACGCCATTATTCGCAGAATTTCGAGTTATTTCACTATTTTGAGATACTCCCTACCGCCCTCTTCCTCAGGCAGATTATATGCAAAACCCATAAACCCGGCGACGCGGAGCGCCGCCATATGAAACAGATCACAGGCGGACATAACCGCGCCCCAGAAAGCCCCGGCTTCGGCAGGCGAAAATGTCGCGATGTACATGCTATATAGCTCAGGCGGCAGATAGCGCTTATCGATATCATAATCCCGGTACTTATCGGCAGGAGCTTCGGGGTTAGCCCTTGAGCCGTTTAAAATAACGGCCCGGACACGCTCGTCGGCCCAGGCAACGTTTAATATCAAGTCGTACATGGTCTTCTCGCCGCGCATATCAAGCCCTCAGTACTTTCAACAAGTACAACACTAAATCATCATCGTTCACGCAATCCGCATATTGGCTCAGCGGAGCGTTTTTATGCCAACAGCCGCTGCCATCCGGCATGTATCCCCTCTTGATATAAATCCTCTGCGCCGCCCCATACCCGGAATGCAGGCCGACCGCCAGCGAAACCGCCTCGCTGAGTTCCGCGGCTTTCTTCTCGGCGGCGTCAAGGATTACATTGCCTATCCCTCTGCGTTGATATTTTTCAAAGACTATAAGATCGCCTATCTCGGGAATATGCTTATCTGCGAATGGCCCGCCTCTGGCAGCTTTATACAAGATTGCATAACCGGCTATGTCTTGCTCAGATTCCGCAGCAAAGGTATAAAGCGCCTTGTCCTGTTTTGACAGATACTCTTCAAAGACATCACGCGGCTTTTGCCATCCCTGCTCCGCGAAGTTTGCAAGAAGCATATCGATATCGGAAACTCTCATAGGCCTAATCATTATGCTCTTCGCCTTTCTTTGTGTTTTTTGTGTCCTTTGCGGTTAAAATACCTTCCCTTGCCAGCCGGTCGCAACGGTTATTCTCCGGGTTGTCCGCGTGACCCCTGACCCAACGCAAATCAACCGTATGCTTGTCCAAAAGCTCCAGGAGCCGCTCCCATAAATCCGGGTTAAGCGCGGGGTCTTTCTTCGTCCGCATCCATCCGCTGGCACGCCACTTAAAGGCCCAGCCTTTGGTTATCGCATCCACAAGATATCTTGAATCGCTGAATAATATAACGTCGCAAGGCTCCCGCAGCGCCTCCAGAGCCACTATCGCCGCGGTCAGCTCCATCCGGTTATTCGTCGTGGAAGCGCATCCACCAGACAGTTCCTTCCTGGCATTGCCGTAGAGCAGCACCGCGCCGTATCCCCCCGGCCCCGGGTTCCCCGAGCAAGCCCCGTCCGTATATATTTCAACCATTTTGCGCGGCATAAATTTTCTCCTTGAATATTGGACTGTTTCTATATTATACTATACTAGATCATTCTTGTACAGACAGGGATAGGAGGCGGCGTCATGGATTTATATAACCTGACATATGTATTGGCTATCGCGGCGATGATTTTTTCTCTGTACGCCCAGTTCAGGGTTCATTCCATCTACAAGAAACATTCCCGCGCCGAGAATAAGAAAGGGCTCACAGGGGCCGAGGCGGCCCGGAAGCTGCTGGAATCCGGCGGTATCACAAATATGACGATTGAAGAAATCCCCGGCTCCCTCACCGACCATTACGACCCGCGCAGCGAAGCCCTGCGCCTGTCGAAAGAGGTTATGCACGGGAAAAGCCTTTCGGCCCTGGGCATCGCGGCCCACGAAGTGGGCCACGCACTGCAGCATGGCGAGGCATACGGCCCGCTTATGGCAAGGCAGAACTTTGTCGGCGTGGCCAATTTCGGCTCAAAGCTGTCGATCCCCATTGTGTTCCTCGGGATAGTATTGATGAATATGAATGTGGACAGCGGTTTGGGCAGCTTTCTCGTTACCGT
>JAISVU010000170.1 GCA_031271375.1 Clostridiales bacterium
CGCTCATAGAGATGAACTGCGCCACGCCGGAGACGGAGTTGTGGGTCATTGCCCCGCCCAGCTCCTCCGGGGTAACGTCCTCACCGGTGACGGTTTTGATAACCTGGGGGCCGGTAATGAACATGTGACTGGTCTTGTCAACCATGAACACGAAATCCGTCAGGGCGGGAGAGTAAACCGCGCCGCCGGCGCAGGGGCCCATTATAACGGAAATCTGCGGGATGACGCCGGACATTGTGGAGTTGCGGTAGAAAATCTTGCCGTAGCCCGACAGTGCGTCCACGCCTTCTTGGATACGCGCTCCGCCGGAGTCGTTCATCCCCACTACGGGCGCGCCCATCTTGGCGGCAAGATCCATAACCTTGCATATCTTGTCCGCGTGCTTCTCGCCCAGCGACCCTCCGATCACGGTAAAGTCCTGGGCATAGGCGTATACAAGCCGCCCGTCCACCTTGCCGTAGCCCGTGACTACGCCCTCCGCCGGGGCGTCGGTCGTCTCCATCCCAAAATTGACGCATCTGTGTTTAACAAACGCGTCCAGCTCAACGAAACTCCCCTCGTCAAACAGCAGGCCCAAACGCTCTCTGGCCGTCAGCTTCCCAGCCTCATGCTGCTTGTCGATCCGTTTCGTCCCGCCCGCGGCTCCTATGCGCTCACGGACAGTCCTAAGTTGATCCAGTTTCTCGGACATTTCTTGCCTCCTCTAGCGACTTATGCCTAATTCATTCATTAACGATTAACAATTTACCTTTCGCACAACTCCAGAAGCACCCCGCCTGTCGACTTAGGGTGGCAGAACGCGATGGACGCGCCGCCCGCGCCGTAACGCGGCTCATCGTCCAGCATTTGCACGCCTTTGGCCTTCAGGCCGGCAATAGCGGCTCTTATGTCCGGGACGCGCAGCGCGATGTGCTGTATCCCTCCCCGGCCCTTGTTATTCTCGATAAACTTGGCTATAGGCCCGTCCTCCGAAGTGGACTCAAGGAACTCCAGCTCCGTGTCCCCCACCGGGAAGAAGGCCACATTAACCTTTTGATCCGCTACCGTTTCGGTTCCCGCGCATTTTATGCCCATTATATCCTCATAGAATGTTATCGTGTCCGCCAGGTTCGTAACGGCTACGCCGATGTGATCCACCTTTGATATATCCATAAAATCCTCCCGTGTATCCCCTTATATTCTAGTTAAATCGATCTTCCTGATTAATTCCTCCGACATGCTGTATGGGTCCCTCCCGGCGTCGGTACATGCGGCAAGGTCGGCCATAAGCTCCTCCACGCGCCTGTCCAGGCGGTCTCTGATGATGTCCCTGATGTGCGACATACGCTTATAGGCCCGTTTTTTTTCGAGCTTGCCGCCGTTTGAAAGATAATCCCTGTGAGCCATTATATCACCAAGCAGCCCGTCCACTCCGTCGCCCGTTTCGGCGACAGTAAGGCGTACCGTGGGCTTAAAATCCCAGTCCATGCGGAAGTCCAGCATCGCTGATATCTCAAGCTGGGTCTTCTTCGCCCCGTCCTTGTCTGCTTTGTTTACCGCGAACACATCGGCGATCTCCATGACCCCGGCTTTAATAGCCTGGATATCGTCCCCAAGACCGGGGGCCATCACCATCAGCGTTGTGTCCGCCGTGCGTACTATATCTATCTCCGACTGGCCAACGCCCACGGTTTCAACCAGGATATAATCACAGCCGTAGGCGGAGAGTATCGCTAGGGTGTTCGCGGTGGCCTTCGACAGCCCGCCCAGGCTCCCTCTGGTTCCCATAGAACGGATGAAGACGTTTTTATCGGCGCTGACAGCTCCCATCCGTATGCGGTCGCCCAAAATCGAGCCCTTCGTAAACGGGCTTGTGGGGTCTATCGCGACGATCCCGACGCGCTTCCCCCCGTCGGCAAGGGTTTTCGCCAGTTTGTCCGTCAGCGTGGACTTTCCCGAGCCCGGCGGGCCGGTAACGCCTATGACATAGGCCTTGTCCGCACAGGGATAGATGGCCTTCAGCGCGTCTAAATATCCCGTGCCCTCGTTTTCGGTCAGGCTTATCAAGCGCGAGCAGGCCCGCTTATCCCCCGCAAGGGTAAGCCTGGCCAGCTCAAGAGGGCTCAACTGAGATCACGCTTCAGGTTATTCTTTATATATTCTATCGTTTCCTCCGTGGTGGTTCCGGGCGTGAAAATCTCCTGTATCCCGGCCTCTTTAAGCAGCGGGATATCCTCTTGGGGTATAACGCCGCCGCCCAGCACCAGTGTGTCGTCGTAGACGCCCTCTTCCTTCATTAGCGCTACGACTTTGGGCAGTAAGTGCATATGCGCGCCGGAGAGTATGCTCATCGCCACGACGTCAACGTCTTCCTGCACCGCCGCCTGTGTTATCTGCTCCGGCGTCTGCCTAAGGCCGGTGTAGATAACCTCCATCCCGGCGTCCCTAAACGCGCGCGCAAGCACCTTCGCGCCTCTGTCATGCCCGTCCAGCCCCGGTTTAGCAACCAGTACCCTGATAGGTCTCATTTATGCCTCCTATATGATGATTGACTGCTTATATTCGCCAAAAACCCCGCGCATTACGTTGCATATCTCGCCCAGCGTAGCATACGCCTTGACGGCTTCCACGATGAAGGGCATTACGTTATCATCGGTTTTGCAAGCAGCCTCCAGCGCGGCCAGCGTCTCCTTAACCTTCGCCGCGTCACGCTTTGACTTGAGGTTCCTTATCTTCTCCTTCTGCTGTTCCTCCACAACGGGATCCACGCGCAGGAGGCCCGCGGGCGGAGCTTCCTTCACCTGATACTTGTTCAGCCCGACGATGATTTTATCGCCGTTTTCGATGTCTTTTTGATATTTATAAGCGGCGTCCATGATTTCCTGCTGGATGAAGCCCTTTTCGATGGCGGCGGGCGCCCCGCCCAGGTCGTCAATGCGTTTTACCAGCGCGGCGGCTTCGTTTTCAATCGTATTTGTAAGGGATTCAATATAATACGAGCCCGCCAGCGGGTCAATGCTGTCGGCCGCGCCGCTTTCGTTGGCCACGATCTGCTGCGTGCGCAGGGCAATCATTACGCTCTGCTCCGTCGGCAGCGCGAAGGCCTCGTCCCTTGAATTTGTATGAAGGGACTGGGTTCCGCCCAGGACGGCGGCCAAGGTCTGTATCGCGACCCTCACGATGTTATTGTCCGGCTGCTGCGCTGTCAGCGTGCATCCCGCCGTCTGTGTATGGAATCTAAGCTGCCAGGACTTGGGGTTCTTCGCGCCGAACCGCTCCTTCATTATCTTGGCCCATAACCGCCTTGCGGCGCGGAACTTCGACACTTCTTCCAGCAGATTATTATGCGCGTTGAAGAAGAATGACAGGTTCGGCGCGAAATCGTCCACATCCTGGCCCGCGTCCAAAGCGGCCTGCACATAGGCTATCCCGTCGGCAAGGGTGAAGGCCACTTCCTGGATGGCGGTAGAGCCTGCCTCCCTGATGTGATAGCCCGATATGCTTATCGTGTTCCATTGCGGCACGTTCTTAGCGCAATACGCGAAGATATCCGTTATGAGGCGCATAGAGGGTTTAACGGGGTAGATATAGGTTCCTCTGGCGATATATTCTTTTAATACGTCGTTTTGAATCGTTCCCCGGAGCTTATCAGACGAAACGCCCTGCTTTTCCGCTACCGCGATGTACATCGCCAGTAATACGGACGCCGGGGCGTTGATTGTCATGGATGTGGAAACTTTTTCCAGTGGAATTCCGTCGAAGAGTACCTCCATGTCGGCCAGGGAGTCTATGGCGACGCC
>JAISVU010000326.1 GCA_031271375.1 Clostridiales bacterium
AAAAGGTACGGGTTTACGCGCTTTTGCCGATGAATCGAATCTGCCATAGTTGCCTCCTATGCTACAGACGCAATTATACCATATAATGGGCTGCATGGTCAACTAATTGAAAAGTATACCTGCTTAATAAAAGTCGGCAAATCAAATAAAAGTATGTTATAATAATCATATAATACGATTTAGGGAGTGTGTATTATGGGTAAGAACATCGTCATCC
Source organism: Clostridiales bacterium (assembly GCA_031271375.1). Taxonomy (GTDB): domain Bacteria; phylum Bacillota; class Clostridia; order Lachnospirales; family WRAX01; genus JAISVU01. The sequence goes on from JAISVU010000326.1 coordinate 218, forward strand.
TTTCGGGGTCGCCGAGGAAGGGCGGCAACACGGATAAATTAGTGGCCGCGTTTATGGACGGCGCGAAAGAGGCGGGGAACAGCTGCACGCTGTTCAGGGTAGCGGATATGTACATAGGCGGCTGCGTGGGCTGCGGCCATTGCTTTGAAGTGTCGGGGGTCTGTATTCAGGACGACGATATGAAGCCCGTGACTAAGGCGCTGAGGGAAGCGAGTATGCTGGTTCTGGCCTCGCCCGTCTATTATTTCGGCGTAACGGCCCAGCTAAAACTGGCTATCGACCGCTTTTACGCCAATATGAAGGTCGGGCTGCCTATAAAATCCGCCGCGATGCTTCTTACCTGCGGCAATAAGGACGACAGCGTCGCGGAAGGCGCCTATGCGATGTACAGGCATATTCTGCGTGCCTATAAATGGGAGGACGCAGGCGTTATAACCGTCCCGGGGCTTCATGCCGTCGATGATATCGGCGGGAACAAGGCGCTGCAAGAAGCGGCGGCGCTGGGCCGTTCCATAAAATAGAGGCGTATTTGACGGAGGCTAAGGCATGTGCGGGCGTTACAGGTTCAAGGAAGACGACAGCGACATCGAGGAAATTGAGCGCATCCTGACGGAGATAAATAATAAATATAAAGGAACGGAACAAAAGGCCGCCACAGGCGAGGTGTTCCCTTCAAACAACGCCGCCGTGCTGGCCCTTGAGGCGGATAAACCGGCCCTGAGCCTGATGAAATGGGGCTTTCCTATGTGGAACAGCAAGGGCCTCATTATCAACGCGAAGTCCGAGACGGCGGCGGAGAAGAAGACCTTTGCGAAGCCGCTGGCCGAGCGGCGCTGCGCTGTCCCGTCCACGGGCTTTTATGAGTGGAGTCATGGTGCGAAAGGGAAAACCGGGGCGAAGTATATCTTCAACGCCCCGGACAGCCCGATGCTCTACATGGCCGGGCTTTTTCAAACATTCACGGATGAGGAAAGGAATTCGCAGAACCGTTTCGTTATCCTCACCCGGGCATCGAATAAGTATATAAGCGACATCCACGACCGGATGCCCGTTATCCTGCGTAAGGACGAGCTGACACGCTGGCTTGGGGATTATGGCTTTGCGGCGTATGTCATGGGCAGGGATGATGTGGAGCTTACGCGAAGGAGCGGGTAGCGATGTATGACGAAATGTTCAATGACATAGAAAAGCATTTATCCGACGATGGGAAATACGCGACAAAAACCGATAAATATCTTTTCAGAAGGCGCTCCGAGCATATTAAACGGGTATTTGCATGGGCAAAGCGTCTCGCGGATGATTGTGATTCGTCAGCCGTTGACAAAGAGGCCCTTCTGACCGCCGCGTTGTTCCATGACGTCGGCTACGCAATCTCCGACAGCGGCGCGAATCACGCTGAGAACAGCGCGCTGATCTATGATAAGTACGCCGTTGAAAAGGGTTATAATCACAGTAAATCCGCGTTTATAAGCTACTTAATCAAAAACCATTCAAATAAGGACTTGCTGCATAGGGAAGATACCCCGGTGGAGCTGATTATATTGATGGAAGCCGATTTGCTTGATGAAACAGGCGCGCTGTCCATCGTTTGGGACTGCATGGTCGAAGGCGCTCAAAACGAGCAAAGTTATGACAAAGCATACAATCATATAAATAACTATTCCGCGAAACTGCTCGACTGGAATCCGATGGTCACGAAAAAGGCCAAAGAAATATGGCTCAAGAAGCAGGAGTTGGTTGAAGAGTTCATTGAGCAGCTGGGTTACGACCTCGGCGAATAGTACCCTAGCTCTCTGTTCTCCTAACTCCTAATGTCAAGAGCCCCGCGATAAACAGCGCGGCGATGGAGAGAATCGCAAAGGAGCTGCGGCCCGTCGCGCCTTTGATCATGGCATACAAAAACGGCCCGAGCACCGACGCGAATTTGCCGAAGATATCAAAGAACCCGAAATACTCCCCGGAGTTCTCCGGCGGTATCATCTTGGCGAAGTAAGACCGCGATGTGGCCTGTATGCCGCCTTGAACCGTCCCCACCATAACGGCAAGAATCCAGAATAAAACCGTCGCCGTGCCTATCCCGAAATACCCTTCCTCCAGCCCGAAGCCCATGATAAAGCCCACGGCGCAAATCACCACATAAATGCTCACCGCGATACGCAGCATATTTAACGAGCCTATGCTCTTGGCAAGGCGCGAGAACAGGATGGAACATGGGAAGGCCACCAGCTGGGTTACAAGCAGGGCCAGGATCATCTTGGTCGTGTCCAGCCCCAGCGTCTCGCCGTAGGCCGTGGACATGCTTATGACGGTGCCGACGCCGTCTATGTAAAAGAAATAGGCCAGGATGAATAACAGGAGCCGCCTGTCCTTGACTATCTTCTTCGCGGTGCCGACGGCCTGGGAAAAGGCTTCTTTTATCAGATTGCCCGATTGGGGTTTCTCTATGCCGTGGCGCTGGTGCACGTTTTTGAGGAACGGGATCGTGAACAAGGCCCACCATACTGCCGTAATCGCGACGGATATCTTTACGGGCAGGGATGAATCCCAGCCCAGCTCGCCGCCGATTGTGATTAGGCCGATGCTGACAAGGAACGGGATAGTGCTGCCGCCGATGTAACCGAACGCGAAGCCGTAGCCGGATATCCTGTCCATGCGCTCCGGCGTGGTTACGTCGGGCAGGAAGCTGTCATAAACCAGGTTGGCCCCGGTAAAACCGATATGCGAGACGGCGTAGCCCAGCAGAAGCAGCTGCCAGCCGCCAAAGAACGCGCTGGCCAGCGTGAAGACGATGCCCAGGCCGAAGAACACCAGAAACAGCCGCTTCCTGTAGCCGATGAAATCCGACAGCGCCCCGATAATAGGGGCGAGCAGGGCCACGATAATCATCCCCGCCGAGGTTCCTATCCCCCACCAATAGTCTCCGGACTGCCCTGCGCCTCCGGCGACGCTGGAGAAGTAGATAGGGAACACGGCAGCCATCATTATAGTGGCGTATACCGAGTTCGCCCAGTCGTAGAGTATCCAGCTTCTTTCCTCTCGTGTGACTTTTTCTCTCATGTGATTACTCCTCTCGTCAGCATGTAAAGAGCGCTTTACTATGTATAGCTGGAGAAAATGCTTATACTATACGTCTTTTACCGGCACAAAGAGAAACGGCTTGAGGAAGCGCATACAGCGGATTTCTTCTATATGGTCCAGCGCCAGCCCCGAAGAAATCATTGCGTTAATTATGACTTGTAAATGCCAATGAAAAGTAGACGGGTCGCCAAACGGGCCTATTGAGTCATAGTCTTTTTTGACAATAAGCTGCGTGGTATTATTGCTGTCAAGAGGTAACGTAAAAGGATGTATGTCATACATTATCTTGTGTCCTGTCCTGCATATTGCAAGCGCTATCGTATCGGAATACGGGTTGGTCATCGGGACGCGTAGGCATTCCCGGAACATTCTTTTACGCGGTCACATCAACGCTAGGGGCCGCCGGGGCGGCTCCGCCTCCGCTCGCTGCGGCGGGTGAAGCGGCGGCCTCGCCGGTTCCCTGAACCCCTTGCGCGTTACTTCCGCCGGTTTCGCCGGGCTGCCCGCCGCCCAGCTTTATTATAAGCGTCCGCTGTTTGGGGGCCTTCGGTTCTTCCTCGGCGCTTTATTCGTAGTGAGAGTATACCCTGTGATGATCTATCCCGTCGCCGAGCCTGGAGCTTAACATCCCGTATTCAATCCGCTCCCACGTAACTTCCAGGTCGTCTACCAGCACGTAATACGAATACCGGTCATACCTCGCGCCTGCGCGCATATCGCCCGTGAAATGCCTCAGGTATTTATACGTTCGGACATAATCCCCGCTCTCATCCGTCAACGACACGGTATAGCTCTCGCCGTCATAGACCAAATCCTCGATATACATTTTCGGGTAATTGTCCTTGTTTTCCTCGTAATACTCCTCGGAAACGTTTAGATCGTCCAGGGTGTAGTAGAAAACCAGCCGCACCGTGGCGGGCTTGTTTTCCTCCGTATTCGCGAGAAACGCGTCCCAAACGGCTTGCCCCGCCGTTATCTTCCCGTCCTCTTGAACGACGCAGCCGTCCCTCTTGGCGTCCTCAAGGCTGTAATCCCCCGGGATATCGTCATACGGGGTGTAATCAATGTCAGCCCGGGTTACACAGGCAGACAGGAGAAAGGCGCAGATCAGCGCTGCCGCAAGGCGGCGGTACGTTAAAATAAGTCTCATAATAAAACCTCGCTTTCATCATTGTTCTCAATGACTTATAACGAGGATGGGGGAATAATGTTCCTATTGAAAGCAAATTATACTTACTGCAGCTGACAGGAGTTGAACCTGCACGAGGGAACCCTCACTAGATCCTGAGTCTAGCGCGTATACCAATTCCGCCACAGCTGCAATCAACGACAACAATGTTATAACATGGACGCTCATATTTGTCAATATTATATTTTATAAATCGACGGAAATCAATTTCTAAGAAATTCCAGAAGCAAGGATTGGGAGGATATTCTGAGTGTTCAGCAGACAGTCAAACATGATTTTAGATAATGGGCGCTTGAGACTTTTCTTTTCTTTGA
>JAISVU010000365.1 GCA_031271375.1 Clostridiales bacterium
GAAGGCCGGGGCCGCTCTTATATACCGCACACACGAGCCGCCCGAGCGCGATAAGGTTGACCGTTTATTCGCCGCAGCGGGGCGCATGGGTTTAAGGATTAACCACAAAGGACACAAAACACACAAAGAAAGGCGCAAAGACTATATATCCTCGAAGGATATACGGGATTTACTCGCCATAGCCGAAGGTACGCCTTATGAAGAGGTCTTAGACCGGCTGGCCCTCAACAGTATGAAACAGGCCCGGTACACCGCCGACAGCCTCGGGCACTTTGGGCTGGCTTCCCGCTGCTACTGCCACTTTACCGCCCCTATCAGGAGATATACGGATATCTGGAACCATCGCGCCTTAAAAGACATTATCAACGGTGTACCCTTAAAACCCGAACGGTATAAGGACATCGCCTCGGTATGTGAAAGGCTGTCATTGGCGGAACGCCGCGCGGCGGACACGGAGCGCGAGGTTGAAAGCATGAAAAAGGCTGAATACATGAGGGGCAAGCTAGGCGAGGTCTCCACAGGCCGGATATCCGGTGTCAAGCGCTGGGGTATGTATATCGAGCTGGAAAACACGGTAGAGGGACTGGTTGGGCTGTATAATATGAATGACGATTATTATATAGCCGACGAGGAGAACGGGCTTGTTTACGGGGAAAGACGCCGTAAAATCTATCGGCTGGGCGATCGGGTCGCGGTGAGCGTAGCTGCGGCGGATGCAGAATTGCGGAGAGTCGACTTTGTCCTATATCAACCGAAGATTGACAAATATTAGCGGCGACATTATAATTATCTCATTCCATATGGAGGGAGATAATAAGCATGAAAAGGAGAATGTTAAGCACGGCGCTGGCTTTAGCGCTGACAATGGCTGTGCTGGGGTATTCGGCGCAAGAGGTTAGGGCGGATGCGGCTTTGGGCAGCTCCCACACAATGGCAATAAAAGATGACGGCACATTATGGGCCTGGGGCCGTAACTACTACGGTAAACTGGGCGATGGCACCGATCAAGATAATTTTGACGCTGTATTCGTTATGGGCGACGCCGCGAAAACCGCGGTTTCCGGTACATTCAGCCTGGCGATAAAAACGGACGGAACGCTCTGGGCCTGGGGAAATAACCGTTTCGGGCAGCTGGGGGACGGCACGAACGAGGACCGGAACGCGCCGGTTATGATAATGGAAAATGTTGAAGCCGTGTCCGCCGGGGGATACCATGTGCTGGTATTAAAAGACGACGGAACTCTTTGGGCCTTTGGATGGAACGAATACGGCCAGCTGGGACTTGGAACGGAAGAGGACGGCAATACTCCGGCTAGGGTTATGGAGGATGTGGCGGCGATAGCCGCCGGTCAAGCCCATAGCCTTGCCCTTAAAACAGACGGAACCCTGTGGGGATGGGGAGACAACAGCTTAGGTCAGCTGGAGGCAGCGCCCGGCGAGCCGGTAAATGTACCTATACGGATTATGGAAGGCGTTTCGGCGGTGTCCGCCAGGGGACAGCATTCAATAGCGATAACTAACGACGGCGGCCTGTGGGCCTGGGGACGCGCCTATTACGGCTTTGCGGGCGAAAGGGTTAATGTCCTTGAAGACGCGGTAAAAGCCTCGGCGGGCAAGAACCACGCCGCCGCAATATTGAGCGACGGAACGTTATGGGCTTGGGGCTCCAATTTAGATGCCCAGCTGGGTACCGGAGGAACCGAAATGGTTTCCGGGCCCGTTATGGTAATGGACGGAGCCGCCAACATATGGGCCGGGGATGATTATACGATAGCGGAGAAGGAAGACGGGACGCTGTGGATTTGGGGATATAACCGGGACGGGATTATGCTGCTTGATCCTGCGGCGAATTACTTGCAGGCCGTGCCGGTGGAGCTTGGCCTCAACTGAGCGACTCAATAACAAAGCCAAATTCCTATGGATCAGATAAAACCAATCAAGAGGAGGAGCAGTATGCAAAGAGTTTACAATTTTTCGGCGGGGCCTTCCGTCCTGCCGGAATCGGTGCTGTTGAAAGCGCAGGCCGAACTGCCTGTCTACCAGGACACCGGAATGAGCGTAATGGAAATGAGCCACCGCTCGAAGATGTTCATCAGCATCTTCGACGACGCGGAGCGGCTTCTGCGGGAGCTTATGGGTATCCCCGAGAATTACAAGGTCTTGTTCCTTCAGGGAGGAGCGTCCCTGCAGTTTTCAATGGTCCCGATGAATCTGCTTACGGGCAGTAAGAAAGCTGATTATGTCCACACCGGCGAATGGTCGGGCAAGGCGATGAAAGAAGCGAAGAAGATCGGCTCGGTCAATATGGTAGCATCTTCCGAGGACAGGAAGTTTACTTATATCCCGGAGCTGGATCCGTCCGCATTCGATAAAGACGCGGATTATTTCCATATAATCTCCAACAACACGATATTCGGGACGCGGTACACTAAATTTCCCGACACCGGCAGCGTGCCGCTGGTTTGCGACATGTCGTCGAACATCCTCAGCGAGGTCGTTGATGTGTCCAAGTTCGCGCTCATCTTCGCCGGAGCGCAAAAGAACATCGCCCCCGCCGGGCTGACAATCGTCATCATCCGGGATGACCTTATCGGCAAGGCCCCGGATTCCATCCCGACGATGATGAACTATAAGACCCATGCCGACGCGGGCAGCATGTACAACA
>JAISVU010000348.1 GCA_031271375.1 Clostridiales bacterium
GCGACGCCTTCCATGTGCACAAAGTCGTCGATGGGCATCGCGACGCTCATGCTATGTATGGGTTTATCGGCCCCGCGCGCCAGGTAAAGCACCTTGATGTTGAGCTTTCCCGCGAAGCCGATCCTGTCCGTGGTAACGTCAAGCCGGTCTATCTGCGTCTTGGCGTCGGTCTTTAGTATAACGGACATGTCCGGCTTTGCGTCGGATACGATAATGTCCCCTTCAAGCAGCACCTGGGTGTTCTCCTTGCCCAGGCATTGGGTGAGCGTAATGGTTTCCTTTATCAGGTCATTCACATAGAACCTCTCCTTCGGGCGGCGCGGCGCCGCCCCTACATGTTTGTATTAAGTATATAAGGAGAGACAGGTTTTTATGACTGCTCTGTACATTACGCCGCTTTCAGTTATTGGAGAATTCTTGGCTATGCCCATTATTAGTTATCCCTTTATGCCTCCGGCTGTCATTCCGGCGATAAAGTATTTTTGGAAAAACAGGAACAGTATGATAATCGGTATGACCGAAAACACGGCTCCCGCTATTAAAACGTCGTAATTGTTCCTGTAAGGCGAAATCAATGTGTTAAGCCCTATTGTCAGCGTCAGCTTGTCGTTTGAATTAAGAACAATCAGCGGCCACAGGAAGTTGTTCCAGCTGTTCATTCCGACGAATATCCCCATTGAGGCGAAGGCCGGTTTCATCAGCGGCGCAATGATACGGGCAAAGATGCCGTATTCGCTGCATCCGTCAACCCTAGCCGCGTCCAGAAAATCCTTTGGTATGCCGCTTAAATACTGCCTGAAAAAGAATATAGGCAGCGGGCTTGCCACAAAGGGCAGGATTATGCCCCATATGCTGTCAATCAGCTTTAGGTTGATTATCAGCTGATAAAGCGGCAGCATGATAATTTCCATCGGTATCATCATTATAAATAGCACGCACATAAAAAGCAGGTTTTTAAACTTGAATTCATACATCGCGAAGCCGTACCCTACAAAGGCGCTGACTATTAACGTCAGCACGGATTGCACGGAGGTGATGAGCACGCTGTTCTTAAACCAAGTGAAATACATCGTTTCGCCGGAAAACAGATAGGCGTAGTTATCAAATGACATTATAGACAAATCGATATTCAGGCTTATGCCCTGCCGCATAATCTCCCTGCCTGGCCTGAGCGAGGCGAGGAATATGCTTAGAAAAGGCGTGAGCGTCACGGCGGCAAGTATAACAAACAGGATGAGCAGAAGGATTGACTTAGGATTTAGTATCTTCGCTTTCATCTTGGTTACTGTATTTGCGTTAATCGCTTACCCCTCCTTCTTAAACATTCCCGAGGCTTTAAGCTGGATAACATTGACCCCCAGCGTGACAATAAGCATGACTAACCCTATCGCGGAGCCATAGCCGATATTCGCCTGCTCCCAACCGTGCCTGTATAAGTATCCTATTATCGTCAGGCCGGAGCCGCCCGGAGAACGGTTTCCCGCAAACAGCATAAAACTCTCAAGGAACATCGACATTCCGCCGTAGATGCTTATGGTTAATATATATATCGTAACGGGCCGCAGCAGCGGAACCGTTATATGCCGCAGCCTTTGGAACGCGTCCGCCCCGTCGATGGCCGCGGATTCGTATAATTCGCCGGGTATGCTTTGCAAGCCGGACAGATAATATAGGATGTTTACCCCGGTCCAGCGCCAGCAGCAAAGCAGAAGCAATGCAAGGAACGTCGTCCACTGGGCCGCTCCTCCAAGCCATTTTGTCGCTTCTATCCCGAAATTGGCCAGAATGCTGTTAAGAAGGGCCGTGGGCATTTCGCCGAATATAAGCCTGAACGTAAACCCGGCGACGACAATCGAAACCAGCGCCGGAATGAAAAAAACAGAACGGAAGAAGTTTTTAAATACCATCATCCTGCTGTCCAAAAAGACGGCGAGAATGAGCGGCACGGGTATAAGAACGGCGATAGTGATGACGGTGTAAATAACGCTGTTTGTTACGGCCTTGTAAAAGTCCCCGTTAAAGAGGTTTTTGAAGTTGGTAAAGCCGATAAACTCCGTCTGCCCGGGAAGGACACGCTGGAAGCTCATTATCACAGTAGATATTACGGGGTATATGAAGAATAAAAGGAATACGATTATAAACGGAGATATAAAAACGAACGGCGCCAGCTTCTGGGAGTACGCCAAGGATTTCATCCTTTTCATTAAGCTCATTTAACACTCCCCTATTCGTAATAAAGCCTTAATAGATACTTGCCCGAAAGCGCGGGCTGCGCCTCCGGGCAATATTTTAGAGATAAGGAGGCTTAGTATTGAATCTTCGCCTGCTCTTCTTCCAGCATTGCGGGGATGTCTATGCCGTCCTCGGTATAAGCCCTGTTAAGAACCGAGTTCTTCATTACGTCCAGCGTCGCGGGAAGCGCGTCGCTCACGTTGACCGGAAGAATCTCGTCCTTTATCTGGTTAAGAACCTCGAAGGGGGTCGTTACGTAGTAATCCGTAAACTTGTTGACGGCCTCCGTAACCTCCGGCAGCGACCATACTTCCGTGCGGATCGGGTCGAAGCCCATCGTGTTCCACACTTCGATGTTGCCCTCTTTGGAGAGCTTCGCGAAAGCCAGGAAGCGCTTTACCAAATCGGCGTTTTCAGACTGCGCCGTCACGGATGTGCCGGTGCCGCCCATACCGACCGAGCGGGGCTGACCCTCTTCCCAAACGGGCAGCGGAGCGATGGCCATCTTACCGGAAAGGTCGGGCATATGGTCGGTGAAGCGGTCCATGTACCACATCGGCATCGAAATCGACGCGATGGCGCCGCTGTTCATAAGCTGATAAAACTCTTCCGAGTGATGATAGCTGGGCGAGCCGGGAGCGACTACGGCGATTCCCTCATCCACCATCTTTTTGTTGAACTCAAGGGCCTTCGCCATCTCCGGCGTGGCAATCGTCGGGGTTCCGTCGGCGGCAAGCATATCGCTGCCCTGGGACGAAATCATCGGCCACATATGCCAAATGTCGCCCGATTCAACCGAAGTCCAGTACAGATCGGGGTTCGCGGCCTTGAACGCTTCGCCGGCGGCGTAATACTCGTCCCAGGTATTGATGTTTTCCCAGTCGATTCCGACGGCTTCGCAAAGCTCGGCGTTATAGTAGATAACGGCAGCGCCGACATGGAAGCAGATACCGTAGAAGGAGCCGTCCTTTGAGTAGATATCTACTCTGGCTTTGACGATGTTGTCCAGCTCAGGCTCTACGACGTCGTTAAGGGGAAGGAGCTGGATGTCGCCCCTGAGGAAGTTGGCGTATTTCCCTATCTCGATGTCCACGAGGTCAGGCGCGCCGACGCCGGACTGGAAGGCGATAAGCAGCTTGTTGTGCATGTCGTCGAAGGGGTAGACGGTCGGGATGAAGTTGATCTGTTCGTCGGGGTTGGCTTCGTTCCATTTCTCAGCCATAACCTCATAGAACTCGACGTGTAAATCCTGGAATGTCCAAAACTCAATTTCTGTCGCCGAACCTTCGGCCGCGCCGCCAGGCACGCCTGTCGTGCAGGCTGACACTAACATTGTAAGAACCAGGATTACGGACAGCAGTGACAGCGCCTTTCTGACCTTGGTCTTCATTTTTTCAACATCCTTTCACGCGTTTTAATTTTTAGTTCGATGCCATCGCGTTGGCTCTTTCGTCAATAAGAACCTGGTACTTCTCCATATCGAACGCGACAAGCTCATCCCAGCCGAACCCGGCCAAATCTTCTTTCATGTCGCTCCAGATCCGGTCAAATTCAGCCTGATCCGAGGCGAATATCATCTGCCACGAAGCGTCGCAGACAATGGGCTTGCAGCTTGTTCTGATGACGGTGATGTCCGAGGTGTCAGGAGCCAGGTTTACGTTCACGAACGGAACGACGCCGAGCTGCCCGTTCTGCTCAAGATAAGCCACCGGGTTTTCCGCGCCGTAACGCTCGGCCCATTCGTTGGTCGTCGTGGTTTTTTGCTTTTCGATCGTCGTGGGCCAGTAGCGCGGGTCATAGGTGGTTCCGTTGTTGGGGTTGATGGCTATCCAAGACAGCATCCACTGGTTTATCGTAAGCATACCGTCGGCGTATAAACCGCCGCCGAACTCTTCGGGTACCGGGGAGTTGTCCATAAGGGCCGACTCGCCTTCAAGCGTCTGGTCAAAGCCGGGGCCGTTGGGGTTGTCTACATAAGTAAACCCGTAGATACCGCCGTGGATGGCTTCAAGGCCCTCAGGCGACGACATCCAGTCCATAACCATGCGGACGCGCTCTTTTTTCTCCGGGTCGTCGGTGCCGCAGGCGAAAGCCCTGCCGGTGCCGTAGAACGAGTCGGAAGGCTGATATATAAGCATATCGTTTACAGGGGCCATTATGTAGTTCTCGCCGGCGTTGCCTCTGGCGGTGGTGTTCCAGAAGCCCTGCTGCCAGTCGTTCCAGATAAGGAACGCGCGCTTTGAGTTAAACTTTGAGTTTACAGAATCCCAGTTCTGCGTACCCGAGTCCGGGTCTACGACGCCAGCCTGGTTCGCGTCGAAGTAGAACTGCAATATCTTCTTATAAGCGCCGTCGTCATCGGTCAGCGGAACCATGCCGCCTTCGGTGTCGATAAGTAGCGAGCCGTTCACTTCCTGCCCGTACCATTTTGTGAGCTGGTTGACGTTCTCGATGGAATCCCCGTCCCAATCGGGCCAAAGGGTGATCCCGTAGCTGGGGTCTCCGGCTTCGTTCGTGGGGTGGTTGTCCTGAATCGCTTTAAGGGCCGCGATGAGGTCGGTAAGGTTCTCCATTTCAGGAGCGCCTATTTCACGGAAATAGTCCCACGGCACAGTGGGAGCGACGCCGGGTATCGTGGGCGAATAAGTATCGATGCCTGTGTTCGTCATTTCGGTGGGCCAGGCGTAATACTGCCCTTCCTCGACGCCCTCGATTGACGCGTTGTAATAGTCCAGCTGAGGCTTATATTCCTCAAAAGCCTGGAATGTCTGCATTTCTTCTGTGAAGTCATAGATAAGACCGGACTGTATGCAGGCCTGGATATCGATATTATCCAAGACCACGATATCGCCCAGGAATCCTGCCGCCGAGCGGGCCGCGAAGATATCCGCGCCGGCCGCCTGCGGAGCGATAATACTTAACGTGACGTTGAACTTCTCCTTCAGGAGCTTGGCTGTCCAACCAGGCTGCTCGCCCTGGAAGTTCGCGGGCTGGGAATAGACCTCAAGGGTCATCGGCTCAAGGTCGCCTTCGTAACCGCTTTCCTGCGCCGGGGCCGCCGGGTCGTCCGCGTCCGCGCCGTCCGCCGCGCAGGCCGATAACGCGATGGACAGAGCCATTATCAGCGCCAGCATGGGAAGAAGCAGTTTCTTGATCTTCATTTTGTTGCCTCCTTTATTTTTTGTTATTGAAGCCATGATGAAACAAGCTCAAACTAACCTTTGACCGCGCCAATCATAATGCCTTTAACGAAAAACCGCTGGAAGAACGGATAAACCAGCAGTATGGGCAGGGCCACGATAATCGTCACGGTCATCCTTATAGAAGTCTGCGTCTGAGCCTGAGCCGCCAGTGCAGCTCCGGAGCCGGAACTTGCGTTGACTATAGCCGAAAGTGAGCTTGACGATTGCAGGTATCTGTACAGTATGAACTGCAATGTAAACAGCTTTTCTCGTGTCATCAAAAGCAGCGTATCCTGGAAGGCGTTCCACTGCCCTACGGCGGCGAAGATTGCGATGGTTGACATTATCGGTTTAGACACGGGTATGATGATGCGCCAAAAGAGCGTAAGCGTCCCGGCCCCGTCAACTTCGGCGGCCTCGCGCACCTCCATCCCGAGGGATTCGATATAGGTCTTTGAAAGTATTATGTAGAACGGGGAGACGATGAGGGGCAGGATATAGCCGAGGAAGTTGTTGACCAGCCCCAGGTTCATCATCGTCAAGTACCAGGGGATTATCCCCGCGTTAAAGTACATCGTGGCGATAATGAAGCGGTACCAGAACTTCTTCTTCCACATAGTCGCGCTTGTAAACATATAGCCAAGAAACGCCGAGACAATCACAATCAAAACCGTGCCGACCACGGTCCTCGCCACCGAGATGAACGCGGCGTTGGCGATGTTTGGGATTTTGAAGGCGTCAATATAGTTTTGGAAGTGTATCCCCTGCGGGAACCAAACCACAGCCCCCCTTTCGCTCAGCTTATTGTCGCTGATGGTGTTGATAAAGATATAGTAAAACGGATATACGCAGAT
>JAISVU010000371.1 GCA_031271375.1 Clostridiales bacterium
GAGGAAGGCTGCGCGGGATAAGCTGCGGACGGTGCTGAGGGTGTTTGTTGATATGAATGGCGGGTAATGAACAGGAGTGTTATATGGGACTGACATTAAGACCCAATGAGTTTATAAGGTTCCTGGAGGAAAAAGGCTATAGATTCGTTCGCGCAAAAGGCGGAAGTCATCATATTTATAGCAATGGCCGCAATTCTGTGCCGTTACCGATACATGGCGGTAAGGATTACAATGAGGATTTTATACGCACAGTTTTACGCGAAACCGGCATTCATAAAAATGAACTGCTTGTATATTTAAAGCGTAACTGAAAGGATGATGAATATGACATATAAACTGTCAATGATATGTTCAGAACAGGATAACGGAGCGTACTTCGCCATGTGCCCCGAGATAAAGGGCTGTTTTACACAGGGAGACACATACGAGGAAGCCGTTACCGGCCTAAAAGATTTAGTTGAGGCAACCATCAAGGAAGAGATTTTACAGGGCGAAATACCTGATGTACTTATGTCAAAATCAAAAATATTCCGTGAGTTTGAAATAAGCGTATAAGCGTTTTAATGAAGCAAGTGTGTTTTATAGGATCATAAAGGTTCAAAATATAGAGGGTGATAACGCGGTATGATTCTTGAAATTGGGCGTGTGGTGACAGACAGATACGAAATAACGGATAAGATCGGATCGGGCGGAATGTCCATCGTTTACAAGGCGCTGGACAGGAAGCTCAACAGGCCGGTCTCTCTTAAAGTGCTCAGGGAGGAATACTCGGTAGACGAGGAGTTCCGCAAACGCTTTATCAGGGAGGCCCGGTCGGTTGCGAGCCTGAACCACCAAAATATAGTGAATGTTTATGATGTGGGTCAGGACGGCGGAATCAACTATATCGTGATGGAATATATCGCCGGGATGACGCTGAAAGAGCTTATCAAGAAACGCGCGCCTTTTTCGGATAAGGAAGTGCTAGGCGTCGCGATACAAATGGCGGCGGCGTTGATCCACGCCCATAACAGCAAGATCGTTCACAGGGACATAAAACCGCAGAATGTAATCGTCACCGGAAAAGGCGTAATAAAGGTCGCTGATTTCGGTATCGCAAAGAAGACGGATTCGAACTCGGTCACGATGGGCGGCTCAACGACGCTTGGGAGCGTCCACTATTTCTCGCCGGAGCAGGCAAGGGGCCTTAAAGCCGACCCCAAGAGCGACCTGTACTCGCTGGGCATTGTGATGTACGAAATGCTGACGGGAAGGCTGCCCTTCGACGCTGATTCGGCTGTTTCGGTCGCGCTGATGCAGATTAACGAGCCGATGCCGGACTTGTTGAAATATAATATTGAGACCAATCCTAAGGTAAAAAAGATAGTAATGAAGCTGACCGAAAAGAACCCGGAGTACCGGTATCAGAACGCGGAGACGCTGCTGAGGGATCTGCGGGCTCTTATCGCGAACCGCAACGCTATGTTGAGCTTTGAGGGCGAGCCCCGGCCCGAGGCGGAGGCTCTTGAGCCGGCATATGACCCAGAGGGATACGGGCTGGGAACCGAATCTCTGGATTTAGGCCTTGAACTGGACGAGGAAGACGACGGATATATAAGAGATAAGGAAGAAACGTTCTACGAAGACGAGGTTTACGATGATTATCCCGAATACGACGATTATGACGAGCCGGAACCCGAGCAGCCGCTGCGTCCTGAAGACGTGAAATATGCCAAGAAGACCGATGCCCGTTATGGCAAAAAATATGTGCGGAAAGACACGGGGAACAGGGACAGGAACATTATAATTGGCGGAATAGTGACGGCGGCGGCGTTGATAGCGCTGTTCTTCCTGCTGGTTCTGCCGAATCTGCTTAAAAATCTGCCGAATATCGGGGCGACGCCAGCGCCGGAGCTGGTTACGCTGCCGGAGATAATCAGCAAGGACTTTGTACAGCTGTCGAGGGATTTAGCGGCGTTGGGCATCTCGCTATATCAGGAGGGGGAGGCGTTCCACCCCGAGATATTGGCGGGGCGTATTATAGAGGCGACATACTTCGAAGGCGACTTGGTGGAGGAAGGGACGACAATAGGCGTCATCGTAAGCAAGGGGATTAACATGGTGACGGTGCCGCAGCTTACCGGAAACGACTTGGAGGAAGCCGTGGGAATAATTGCCGAACGGGGAGTAGACCTCAGACTGCGGGAGGAATACAAAAGCCACCCCACATATGACGCGTACATTATCTTCGACCAAGAGCCTAAGCCGGAGGCGAGGGTTCCCGCAGGCACGGAAATAACGCTGTATATTTCAATGGGGCAGGAAAACGAACAGTTTGAAATGCCCCAACTGATTAATCGGCCGCTGAACGAGGCTTTGGCGATTATGCAGGAGCTGGGGCTGGAACTGGGGTCGGAAGTGGACGAGCGTTTCAGCTCCGTGTACCCGGCAGGCGTGGTGATGAGCCAGACTATCGGCGCGGGCAAGCCGGCATACGCGGGTAACAAAGTGCATATTGGGGTATCGAAGGGGCCGGAGATAACGCCGACGCCCGAGATAACGCCGATACCCGATTCGACGGTACCCCCGGGAATGCCGGGCAGCAACGCGGAATCGCCGGAACCCACGGACAATTTGTTTATTACCCCAACGCCGACAGAAGACTTAATTATTACCCCGGCGCCTACCGAACCGGCGGTTCAGACATTCCCTCCCGCCGTTATGCCGACGCCGACGGTGAATATCATAATCCTGCCGACGCCTTCGCCCACGCCGGAACCGACGCCCGAGCAGCAGCCATACCAGCCGCCGCTCGTTCCCGAAGCGGTTCAGAAAACATTCTATATTGAGGATTTGGGTAATTTTGATTACGCGAATGTATACGTGCAAACCACGAGGAGCACCGGCGGCGATGTCGTTATTATTGAGGTCTATGAAGGCCGCCTTACGCTGGATGATTTACCGTTTCCGATAACCGTGTCGGGCAAGGGCAAAGTAATATATCATGTATATTTGAACGGCACGCGCCATACGTCTATCACGATTGACTTTGATGAGTGATGTTCGTTTAACCGGGCGTATCGTTAAAGCCGTCGCCGGGATATATACGGTGGACGTGCCGGGTATAGGGCGGTTTGCCTGCCCCGGCCGCGGGCTCTTCCGCAAGTCCCGGATAACGCCGGTTCCGGGGGATATCGCGGATATTAACAGCGTCGATTATGAGAAAAGCACCGGATACCTGTATTCCATACATCCGCGCGTAAACGAATTGATACGCCCTAAGGCCGCCAACGTGACCCTAGCCCTGCTGGTGTTTTCGCTGGTCTCGCCGGAAGTGAGCCTGCTTGTGGTTGATACAATGCTGGCTTATCTGGAGAGCCTGGAGATAAAGCCGGTTCTGTGCGTAAATAAGCTGGACATAACGGAGCCCGCCCGCGTCGAGGCTATAAAGCGGCTCTACGCTCCGGCGGGTTATGCCGTCCTGCCCGTTTCCGCGGTGACTAAAGAAGGGCTGGAGGCGGTTCGGACGTTGCTTAATGATAATATAGCAATACTTGCGGGGCCGTCCGGTGTGGGCAAGTCCAGCCTGATTAACGCACTCTTTCCGCACATCTGCCAGGAAACAGGGGAGTTGAGCCGCAGGATAGAACGCGGAAAGAATACCACCCGGAGCTGCGAGCTCTTCCCCGCCGGCGGCGGACAGGGCTCGGGATATATAGCCGACACCCCCGGTTTCACTTCGCTGGAGGAAATAAATCTCCCGGCGGAGCAGCTGATGTATTACTTCCCCGAGTTCAGCCCGTTTTTGGGCAAATGCTTTTACGGCGACTGTATGCACATCACTGAACACGACTGCGCGGTAAAAGCCGCCGTTGGGGCGGCGGTGACGGAGGGGCGGTATGAGAGCTACAAGGCGCTGGTGGGGAAGAACCGTGGGTATTAAAGAATATCTTTTGCGATTCTGCTGTTTATTTCGTTTTTACTGATCTTGCAGAATAGTAAACGAAACGTTTTCAAGATCCGCCGTAAGCTCGGCGGCGCAGCGCCCGTGTTCCCAGCGAAGTTTCAGCTGGTTCGCGGGCGTTTCCATTATCAGGCATGACGCGCCTTCCTTAAAAGCCGGAAAGCTGTTTCGAAACCGCAGCAAAGCGAGCTGTTTTTGAACCACATCCTTTTTCAACGCGTCCTCCGCCTGTTCATATGTTAGGTTTGTCCGGTTTATCTCCTTATGATTTCCGGCGCCAGCCTTATTCACGGCCTCATAATCGTTCTTGCCGGCCAAAATATCAAGATACCAGGCTTGGGGCCTTCCCGGCATGAAAATCTGTATAGCCCTTGCCAAAAGAAGCGCGTCGTCACTTTCGCCCAGGGCGCTGTAATATGTAGCGTTCACCTGATAATAGACATTTGTTTTCCCGTGTAAATCCTTTATCACCCCCCCACGCGAAGTCACAAGAGCAATGAGGCTTTCAATCTGATCATCGGCGAGCAGCCCCTTTAAATCCAAAAGCGGAATACCGTCATGGCAGCCCAGCATATTGACGGTTTTGATATTTTGGTCAAGTATTTCGCGTATCCAGCGGAGGAGAGCATTGTTGGAGCGTCTCGACAAGGCGTCGATTATAAGCCCGGGTAAAAAGAAGTCGTAAATAAGATAGCCCTTCTCCGAGAGCTTTCTGTGAACGCCCTCGCCGTAGATTGCGTGTATCTCGGGCAGCAGTGTCAGGGAATATTTATTAGCCAAAACACTGAGCCGGTCAAGTATATCCCATGTTCCCGGCTCGTTTAGAAAATTGCGGCTGCCGGGTTCCTTTGAAACATACGCGAAGGCGTCCAGCCGGACTGTCTCCGCGCCGTAATCCCTCAGCCTTCGCAGCGTCTCGTCATAGAAATCCCATACCAGCGGAGATTTGACGTTCAAATCCATTTGCCCCAAGTACTTCTTTCCGGGCTCTATAATTTCCTGATAAAAGGTATTCCAGTACGGGACTTCCCGCCCGTCGGAGAAACTGACCATTAACAGCGGCAAACCGGGCTTGCGGAAGAACATATCTTTTATAACCTCGGGATATGGCTGGATATAACCCTCTCCGGTCATTTCACCAAAGCCTTCCCAGAACATGTTCCAGTCGATGAAGAAATCACGGTAACGTGATTCCTCGCCGTTCTTTAGAATGTCTTGAAACTGCCCGGACAACACGGATATGTGGTTAATAAGGAAGTCCAGTTTTAGCTGAATCCCCATCCGCTCAATGTTTTCAAGGTCAGCCGCCTCGGAGAAGGCTTCATTAATCCCGTAGTCAATTATGGAAAAGCCTCTGTCAATATCCGAGTGAAATAGGCTTGGCAGGATATAAAAGCAGTCAAAAACCCGGTTTAGCTCGGGAAGGCTGAGAAACCTCACAGCCTCCGCCAGCCTTCCCCCGATAGAATCGGGGTACGCGTTGAAGATAGCGCCGTTTCCTTTATTCATTCCCATTCCCCGCTCTTGCTGATT